>JBBSJG010000056.1:0-17268 GCA_038257485.1 Longimicrobiales bacterium
AGGATGTGCGGGTGACTGAGCTTGGCGGCGATCTCGATCTCGCGGAGGAAGCGCTCGGCACCCAGGGTCTCGGCGAGGTAGACGGTGGCCATGCCGCCCTGGCCAAGCTCGCGCTCGATGCGGTAGCGGTCGCCAAGCGCGGACGTGCTTACAGGAGAGACCGTCATCGGCCGTTACCGCCTTGCGTGTCGAGCGTTGCGAGGGAGCGGGTGCCGCCCCGGATACGAGCTTTCAGAAGGGTAACTTCCAATATCGGTCCGCGATGCAGCTACGGCCAGACCACCTCCAGGCCTCCCGGTAAGGTTGGCACTATCCCACGCCGGGACGTATCGTTGACCATGCCCAACATCACAGAACGCCTCGCCGCGGCCCTCGCCGGTCGCTATGCCGTAGAACGCGAACTCGGCCACGGCGGTATGGCCACGGTCCACCTGGCGCGCGACCTCAAGCACGACCGCGCCGTCGCAATCAAGGTCCTCCGGCCCGAGCTCGCCCAGGCGATGGGCGGCGAGCGCTTCATGCGCGAGATCACGATCGCCTCGCAACTGCAGTCGCCGCATATCCTCCCGTTGCTTGACTCCGGCGAGGCGGACGGTCTCCTGTATTACGTGATGCCGCTGGTGGACGGCGAGTCGCTGCGGGACCTGCTGGCGCGGGAGGGCGCCATGCCGCCATCGGAGGCGATGCGCCTGCTGCGCGAGATCGTGGACGGCCTGGCGCACGCGCACCGTCGGGGCGTGGTCCACCGCGACATCAAGCCGGACAACGTGATGCTCGCGGAACGGCACGCCATGCTGATGGACTTCGGCGTCGCCAAGGCGATCACCGACGCGAAGGCGCACCACGACCTGACCAGCATCGGCATCTCGCTCGGTACGCCGACGTACATGGCACCCGAACAGGCGGCGGCCGACCCTGACATCGACCATCGCGCGGACATTTACGCCATCGGCGTGATGGCCTACGAGATGCTCGTCGGCGCACCACCGTTCAGTGGCTCGCCGCAGTCCATCATCGCCGCGCACATCAGCAAGGCTCCCGAGCCCCCCGCGACTGCGCGCCCGGGCATTCCGCCGGCGGTCGAGGCGATTGTGATGCGCTGCCTCGCGAAAGATCCCGCTGCACGCTACCAGACGGCGGACGAACTGCAGCAGGCGATCGAGGCGCTGGTGACACCGAGCGGTACGACGGTGGCCGTGGCGGCGCCCGCGTCGAGGCGCAGGCGGGCGGTGATGATCGGCGCAGGCGTGGTGGCACTCGCCGTAGTGGGTGTCGTTGCCGGTGTCGGCGTTAAGAACTCGCGGCAAACGGCGTGGGTGCACCAGACCGGGTTGCCCGAACTGCGACGGCTCGCCGAGGCAGGCGAGTTCGACAGCGCCTTCGTGGTGGCGACGGCGATAGAGCGGATTACGCCGTCCGATACCTCACTTGCAGCGCTGTGGACGCGGATCACGCGCAAGGCCGTCATCGCCACCGACCCGGCGGGCGTGAAGGTCTACCGCGCCGGGATGGGCGACACGTCCGCATGGCGTTACATCGGTACGACGCCGATGGACTCGGTGCGGTTGCCGATGCAGATCGGTCTGTTCCGCTTCGAGAAAGAGGGGTACGTGACAGTGGTCCGGCGGGGCGGATCGCTCCTCCACCCCACCCTGATGGTGGCGCGTGACGCACCTGATGCCGGGATGGTGCGCATCCCGGGCGGCGAGCTGGGTGCGTTCCTCGTGGGCGCCGACAACAATCCTCCCGTCAAACTCGGCGATTATCAACTCGACCGGTACGAGGTGTCCAACGTCGCCTTCCAGAAGTTCGTGGATGGTGGCGGCTATCGCGACGCACGGTATTGGGAGCATCCGATTGTCGACGGCGGCCGTACCCTGCCCTTCGACGAGGCAATGGCGCGGTTTGTGGACCTCGCCGGTCGGCCCGGCCCGTCGACGTGGGAGGGAGGGACGTTCCCGACCGGGCAGGGCAACCATCCCGTCGCCGGCGTGAGTTGGTATGAAGCAGCGGCCTACGCGAAGTTCGCCGGGAAGTCCCTGCCGACCATCTACCACTGGGCCACCGCGGCCGGCGTGCAGCACGCGAAGGCCGTGGTCCCCGAGAGCAACCTCGAGGGGAGCGGGCCGCTCCCGGTCGGGACGCCGCGCGGTGTCACGATTTCGGGCGCCTCCGACATGGGTGGCAACGTACGCGAGTGGATTTTGAATGAGGACAATCGGGGACAGCATTTCATCCTGGGTGGTGGCTGGAGCGACGCGAAGTACGGCTTCGTGGACGCGTATGCGCAGATGCCGATGGATCGTGCCCCGATCAACGGCATCCGCCTGGCGAAGTACGCCGCCAACGAGCCGAACCTGGCGACGGCGGCCGCGCCAATTGTCCGAGCATTCACCGACTACGCCAAAGAAGTGCCGGTTTCCGACGCGGTTTTTGGCGGATTCCTGCAGTTCTATGACTATGACCCCATCGCGCTCGACGCGAAGGTCGAGTCGGCGGACACCACGGAGAACTGGATCGTAGAACTGGTGAGCATCAACGCCGCCTACGGCGGCGAACGCCTGCCGATCTGGATCTACCGCCCGGTGCGCGCCACGGCGCCACTGCAGAGTGTCGTCTTCTTCCCTGGATCGAACGCCATCAGTGGACCGCCGAGCGCCGGCTACAATGACGCCACAGCCGAATGGATCGTACGGAGCGGGCGGGCCTTCGTGGTCCCGATCTACAAGAGCACGCATGAGCGGTCCGACTCGCTGCGGAGCGACTACGCCAACATGTCGATTTTCTACCGCGACCACGTGACGATGTGGGTCAAGGATTATCGCCGCACGCTCGACTACCTCTCGTCACGGACGGAGTTCGACAGAGAGAAGTTCGCGTACATGGGCTTCAGCTGGGGCGGGCTGCACGGGGGGATGGTGCCGGCGATCGAGAAGCGCATCAAGACCAGTGTCCTCTATGTGGCCGGGTTGATGATGGAGCGGGCACGGCCGGAGGCTGACGCCTTCAACTTCCTGCCGCGCGTGACGTCACCGGTGCTGATGCTGAACGGCCGATACGATTACTTCTTCCCGATCGAGACGTCGCAGCGGCCGTTCTTCGAGCGTCTCGGCACGCCGGCCGCTGACAAGAAGCAGATGATCTTCGAGGGCGGCCATGATGTGCCGCGCACGGAGCTGATCAAGGAATCACTCAGCTGGTTCGACAAGTACCTGGGTCCGGTGCGGCCGTAGCCTCAACCGTTCGCCGTCGCCGGCAGTGTGAAGTAGAACGTGCTGCCTTCGCCGACGCGGCTTTCCACGCGGAGCTGGCCGTTGTGCGCCTCCACGATTCCCTTCGAGATCCCGAGACCGAGCCCGGCGCCGCCGTTTTCCGAGCGCTCGGCCCGCCAGAACCGGTCGAAGATGTGCGCCAGCTCGTCTTCCGGGATGCCCGCGCCGGTGTCGCTGACACTGAATTGCATTCCGCCGGTTGCGGGCTCTGCGGCGATCCTGATCGTCCCGCCCGGCTTCGTGAACCTGACTGCATTGCCGACCAGGTTGGATAGCAGCTGGACGATGCGGTCCGGGTCAGCGAGCACGGCGGGGCCGCCGGGCACCACATGGACGTTGAAATGCAGATCAGCCTCCTCAACGATCGGCCGCAGCACGTCGGCGGCCGCCTGGAGCAGCGCGTTGGCGTCCTGCGGCCCGAGTTCGACGGACAATTGGCCGGAGCCGATGCTCGCCGCGTCGAGCAGGTCACGGATCAGCCCGTCCATCTGCCGAGCCGCGCGGCAGATGATGTTCAGGTGCTGCCGCGTAAGCGCCTGCTCCGGCCCGTCCTCCAGCAACTCGAGCATCATGCCGGACGCGAGGGTCACCGTGTGCACCGGGTTGCGCAGGTCGTGGGAGACGACGCCGAGCACCTCATCGCGCAGTCGCAGCGCGCGCTGCAGTTCGCCCTCCACCCGCACGCGCTCCTGGATGTCCATCCGCAGCTCGATCTCCGTGCTCACTGCCGCCGCGAGATCGGTGAGACTGGAGATCTCGTCCGCGCTCCACTGGCGGACCTCGAAATCCATGACGCATAGCGTCCCCAGCGCGTGACCGTCTCCCGTCAGCAGCGGTATGCCGGCATATGCGGTCACACCGAACTGGCCGATCGCAGGGTTGTCACCGACGAGGGGGTGGTTGCGGACGTCGGGGATGATGAGCGGTTTGCCGAGGACAACCGTATGCCGGCAGAACGAGAACTCCAGCGGCGTCTCGCGCTCGGACGCGAGCGGCTCGGGAAAGCCCGTGCAGCTCATGTAGAACTGGCGATCGTCGTCTACGAGCGTGACCGTGGCGAGCGGCGCCCGGAGCAGCTTGCCGGCCAGGCGGGTCAGCCGGTCGAACGCCTCCTCGGTCGGCGCATCGAGCAGCGATGTCGCCCTGAGCTGACGGAGGCGCTCCGGGTTCGTGAGCACGTCGTGTTCACGTGCAGCGGCGTCGGGGGGCGAAGAGTCGTCTGGCATGGTGCAAAGATAGAGCGAAAAGCGAGCCGCAGCAGATCGTCAATCACAGGTGCGATCAGTGACGCGCGCTTCGCGCCCTCCGCCTCCGCGTTTCCGCGGAAACGTCCCGTCGGCTGGCGAGTGAGGCGAGGCGGGTCAGCGCGTCGTTTGTTCGAGCCCGGCGATCCGCTCGATGACGAGCCGGAATCGTTGGCGCATGTCGTCACTCATCGAATCGACGCGCTTCTCCAGTGAGGCGACGCGGTCGGTCAGGTCCGTGATGACGGCAGTGTGATTCTTGCCTTCAGCCCTGAGCAAATTCACGTCACGCTCGAGGGAATTGAGCCGCTCGTCGACGGATGTGAATCCGTCACGCAGTTCGGTGTGCAGCGCGTCCATGCGCTGGTTGGAATGGACGAAGCCGGCATCCATGCGGGCGTAGACAGCAGCGAAGCCCGCATCCATGCGGGAGTGCACATGAGCGAAGCCGGCATCCATGCGGGCGTATACATCAGCGAAGCCGGCGTCCATGCGGGAGTGCACATGAGCGAAGCCGGCATCCATGCCGTTGGCGATATGCTCCAGGACTGTCCGGGTTTCGTTATCCATACAGTTTCAGCAGCGGGTTCATGGTAGCACGCGAGTCAGCGCGTCGTTTGTTCGAGCCCGTGGCGAAATTCGTTCGTGAGCGCAGTGACTTCCGTTCATCGATGTGCTGTGCCTGGCTCAGCGTGAACCATCGCTCCATCGTTGCGTGAGATTTCTCGAAGGCTGCCCTGATCTCGTCATCCATGGATGCAGAATAATGACGTCGGGCGCGGAAACCCATAGCAGGATCGGCCTATTCCAACGGGAATACGGGCAGCTTGAGCGCGCGGGCGGCGGCGAGAAGTCGCGCGTCGCGGGTACCACCACCATCATCGCGAGGTCGGTCGCGGACGCTGATAAGAGGGGTGGCGCGGCCGTCACCGTCAGGCAGTAGTTACTGCGGGGACGGGCTCCTCTTCAACTGAACGCGGCGATCCGCTCGATGACAAGTTCGGAACCGAAGGCGACGATGTCATCGCCCCTTCACACACCCTCTTTCGCGGCTGCCGCGCGGAGGCACAGGCCGAGCGGGCGACGGTCGCGATCGTTTGCGCATCATGATTTATCGCACGCGAGGAAGTCAGCCAGGAAGGCCGATGCGCCGGTTGGCTCGTTCTGGGCAGCCTGGATCGTCGTCGTCGAATCGATGCCGTAGCCTGCCTCATAGCCACCCTGGGACTTCACACCGGCGGTAACGCCGTGCTCCCGCGAGATGCTGCCATCGCTTCCGAATTTCAACCAGGCCGCGCCCCCCAGTTTGATGGGTCCCTCGTGTACGTCGAAACCTACGCCCACTTGTGCACCGACGCCGTTGAATGGGGACCATGATGTTGCAAGCAGCAAACCCTGGCCGGCCTGGACCTTGATCTCGCAGGTGCGCGGTTTGTACTCGAGTCCAAGGATCCCGACAGACGCTCCGACCGTTAAATCGCCTGGCAGTTCCGCGGCCTTCGAATCTGCGTCCCCGGCATTACACTTGTCGAGCGAGCCATCAGCAACGCCCGCGACTGAGATTGCCATGAATGAGAGCGCAACCGCTTCCTCCCATTTGTCTTCATCAAACCCCGCGCCCGGATTGATCGCGACGCCGGCTGCGGCCAGTTGGCTTTGCATTTGTGCCGCGATCGGATCCACCGTCGGCACGGCTCGCAGCTTTGCGGAGGCTTCCTTCATACGTTGTTCGTAAAGCTCATCAATCGCCTCGTCGAATGCCGCCGACGCTGGCTTGACCGAAATCGCCATCAGCATCGCTTCCATGTCCTGCGGATTGAGATCGGCGGCGCGCTGAAAGGACTGGGTAGCCATGGCATCCAGATCGAGGCGCAGCAGGATAGCGGCCAGGTTGAGGTGGTACTGCGCGTGGCGCGGGCAGAGGCGAACCGCATCCTGATAGTAGTTGCGAGCTTCCTGGAGCTGGCCTGAGCGTGACAGCACGAAGCCGGTGTTGTCGATCACAGGGCACGATTTGGGTTCCAACTGGCGCGCGCGTACCAGCAGGGTGAGCGCCTCGTTCAGGCGATCGTCGTATGTGATTGCAAACGCCAGATTCGAGAGGTTCGCCGCTCGGCCGGGCGCCAGGCTGGCCGCCTTCGCATAGCTCCAGATCGCGACTTCCTTGTTTCGCACCACCAACGCAGCTGCACCGACACCCTGATACAACGCGGCCAGCGTATCGGGATTGGCTGCGCGTTGTTTCCAGCGCGCGCGCAGCTTCTGGTCGAGGTCGTGCGGGATCTTGGGGAGGACATCCTTCAGCACCGCGGCCACGACCGCGGCCGCTGCGGCGGCATCCGGCGCCGGCAGGACAACGGCTGGAAATTGCGCGGCGTCGCTAATATCCACGAAACCGTTCGCGTTGCGGTCCCAGCGTGTCAGCTGCACGGCGATAAACCAGCTATCGCCAATGTCCTGCTTCCCATCCAGATTGGCATCGATACTCGGCCTATCCAGGCCGGCAATCGTAATTGCATGGATGTCATCGCGTCCGAACCGCTGGTCGTGATTCACATCGAAGCTGCGCCAGCGCGTACCGAGGGGTTTGACCTGTGCCCCAAGGTTCGCCGGCGTTACCGCGAGCACCATTGCAAGTAACAGCCCGGTCCTCAGGCTGAATCGCAGGAATGCGTGTCGCGTGATCGCATGCCTTGCGCTTTGCATCAGGGCCTCCGCGCCTGGCAGGTCGAACACCATTGCAACTCTCATCAGGCTCCTTCACGATAGGTAGGGCATTGACCCGGTGTCGAAACTGCAATACGGGTGTCGCATGCGCGTCTACATGGGTGTTACGCGGGCGTGGGAATCGAGGCCAGACTGCCGGAGGGAGGGTAGGCGGAATGCGACGGATCGAAGGCGACGACAAGAGGTTCGTTGAAGAAGATTTTTTCGCATCCCGCCTGGGTCACGTCATGCTTCGTCCGGCTCTTGACCGAATTGCCCGCGTCCCAGTCGAAGCCAGTCGCCCCGCGCGTCGCGCGAATCAGTGCGTCGTTTGTTGGAGCCCGACGACCCGCTCGATGATAAGCCGGAATCGTTGGCGCATGTCGTCACTCATCGAATCGACGCGCTTTTCCAGAGGGGCGACGCGCTCGGTCACACCCGTGATGGCGGCAGTGTGATTCTTGCTTTCAGCCCAGACCAAATTCACGTCACGCTCGAGGGACTTGAGCCGCTCGTCGACGGATGTGAATCCGTCACGCATTTCGGTGTGCAGCGCGTCCATGCGGTTCGCCAACTGCTTCAGCACCGTCCGGGTTTCTTTATCCATACGCGGAAATTAGTCGCGCCGCGGAGGCCAGACCATGGCGGATTGGGACACGAGAATCGCGTCCCAGTCGAAGCTAGTTTCTATGCGCCCATCGTCTAAACCCATAGCAGGATCGGCCTATTCCAGCGGAAATACGGGCAGCTTGAGCGCGCGGGCGGCGGCGAGTAGTCGCGCGTCGTATGAGGCGAGCGAGACCGCCACACCTTGATGTTGCAGAAAGTGCAAGGACGCCAGGTGCAGGCTGTCGAGCGTGCGGACGGGCACTGGAAACGGCTCCTTCGCTGCGAACAGCACGTCTCCGATGAGCTCCAGGAATGAGATGCGGACGATCATCTGGCGCACCAGGTCGCCATGGGATTCAGTAAGGCCGCGTGCGTGAACGCGTGTCCACAACTCATATTCCATCAGCCGGCTGGCTACCAGCGGTTGTGTCCAGAGGGAGTCAGGCGGACGCCGATCCTCCGCCAGCAGGTGTGCCAGGGCGACGGAGGTGTCCAGATAGATCACCGGTCGGCGCGGTCTGCGGCAAGCTCGGCGAGGAGGTCGTCCAGCCTCGCCACGGGCAATCGCGGCGGGACAGTGCCCACAGGCAGGACGGCCGGCCGAAGCCATCCGGCGCGGACTGCTTCGGCAAGCGCGGCATCCGATGCGGTCGCCGGAGTGCCCGCCTGCGGTGCGATCAACTCTGCCACTACCCGGTCTCGGTCAGTAACCAATACGCGTTCCCCAGCGGCCGCAATCCGGACGTATTCGCTGAGACGGTTCTTGAGTTCCTTCAGTCCTACAGCTCGCATGCCTCAAGGTAGCTACCGGAAGCTACCATTGTCAATCATCCCGCCGGCCCTCACCGATGGCTGTCCAGCGGGGGTGGTTACGATGTCGGCTGATAAGTGGTTGATATGGAGGCTGTGTAGTGGTTACCCTGTAAGCTATGGCCTACGATCGAAGAATCATCGACAACGAGCTGGATGAGCTCGCAACGGGAATCGCGGCGATCGCGATCGAGGGGGCCAAAGCGGTCGGCAAAACGGCGACGGCGCTTCAGCGAGCGAAAACCATATTTCGACTCGACGATCGCGCGCAGGCTGCCATTGTTTCCGCGGATCCTTCCGTGTTCCTCTCGGACGACACGCCTGTGCTGATCGACGAATGGCAGCGGGTCCCCGAGTCCTGGGACGTCGTGCGACGTGCTGTGGACGATGACGGTTCGCCGGGCCGCTTTCTGCTGACCGGCTCGGCGAATCCGGCAAATCCTGCCACGCATTCCGGCGCCGGACGCATTGTCCGCGTGCGCATGCGGCCGATGAGCCTGGTGGAACGAGGGCTCGAGACATCCACCGTGAGCCTCGCCGCATTGCTTCAAAATCAACATCCCGCGATCCAGGGAAAGACCAGAACGGATCTGCGTGTCTATGCGAATGAAATCATCGCGTCGGGTTTTCCGGCCATTCGGAAGCACACCGGCCGGGCCTTGCGAACACAGGTGGAAGCGTATCTTGCGCGCATCGTCGACAGGGATTTCGCCGAGCTCGGATATGTACTGCGGGATCCAGGTACCGCCAATCGATGGATGAAAGCGTACGCGGCAGCAACATCAACGACAGCCACACTGGAAACGATCCGGGATGCGGCCACGGGAGGCGAAGGTAACAAACCTTCACGTGATACCGTGTTATCCTACCGCACACTGCTCGAGCAGCTCTGGGTCCTGGATGCGGTGCCGGCGTGGCATCCTTCCCGCAATCAGATTGCGCGCCTGTCGCACCCCGACAAGCACCACCTCGCCGATCCCGCGCTCGCGGCGGCGCTCCTCGGACAATCGGTCGATTCCCTTCTCGAAGGAGACAATGCCGGGATCGATATACCGCGTGATGGTACCCTTCTGGGTGCGCTTTTCGAATCACTGGTTACGCAAAGTGTGAGGATCTACGCGCAGGCGGCCGAAGCGACGACCGCGCACCTCCGTACCATGAATGGTCGTCACGAAATTGATCTGATTGTGCAGCGGGCAGACGGGCGCGTGGTTGCCATGGAAGTGAAGCTCGCGCGCGCGATCGGGGACCAGGACGTACGGCATTTACTCTGGCTGCGTGAGCAGATCGGCGAGGACCTTCTGGACGCTGTCGTCATCAACACGGGACCGCATGCATATCGGAGGAAAGATGGCATTGCTGTAGTTCCGGCGGCTCTTCTGGGTCCATAATGCGATAGCCGACCAGATGGTTGTTCTCCGCGCTTCGGCAAGCGCGGCCATAGACCCGCGGATTGCGTACCGGACTCGTCGCCGGTACAGTGGAATCCAAATGAAACGCAACCTGGTCGGTCCGAGACCATTTACGATCGTGCATGCTGGAGGCATCGCGCTCGGCGCGTTCGGCGTGCTTGCGTCAGTAACGGGATTCGCGGGCATGTTGCGGAATGTGGTCGACGTCGTCGGACCGGCAGCGGATCTCAACAACTATCTGTTGCCGCTGTGGATGATTGCCTTCGGGATCGGATTGCTGAGGTGGCGCGAGAGATAGCGTTCCTCTTTTTTCGGAATGCGACGGATCGAAGGCGACGATGTCATCGCCCCTTTACACACCCTCTTTCGCGGCTGCCGCGCGGAGGCGTTCATCGATCGTGATCAACGGCACGCCGAGACGGATCGCGAGCTCCAGGTATGCAGCATCATACGCGCTCAGCTGATGGGTGCGGGCGAGCCGCCAAGTGAGCTCGAAATCGCGCGACCGATCGGCGGGGTCTGGTACGATCGGCAGGTTCTGGAGGAGACGCATTGCCTTTGCGGCTGCTGATGCGCTGATGCGTTTGCGACGCTCCGCGGCGAGCAGGCCATTCGCGACTTCGAGCGACCATAACGCGGGCACCCAGGCTTGTGTCTCCTGAAGCTGCGCGAGCGCGGCGGTTGCGATCTCATCATCCTCATCCTGAAAACACCACGCCAGCGACGTCGAGGCATCGAGCACGAAGCTCATCTGCGGCCTTCGTCGATCAGGTCACGAACCGTGAGACCTGGACCGAGCGAGTGTCTGCTTCGCAGCGCCTGCAGCTCGCGGATCGTGTCACGAACGGGGCGGCGCACCGAACCATCCGCCGGAACGAGTCGGGCGACCGGCTGGCCGTTGCGCGTGATCAGGACTTCTTCACCGGCCTCGACCTGTTTGAGGAGGTCCGGGAGGTGGGTTTTGGCGTGGTACGAACCGACGGTGATCATGCACGAATATAGACCAGTCGCAGACTAGTCGTCAAGTCGGTTCGGACTTATGGGAACGTCCCTCACCAGCGCGGTGACGCGTGCCGGCAGCCCCCACTTCCGCGTTTCCGCGGAAACGTCCCGCCCGGCTGGCGTGCGAAGCGGCTCGCGAATCAGCGCGTCGTTTGTTCGAGCGCGGCGATCCGCTCGATGACGAGCCGGAATCGTTGGCGCATATCGTCACTCATCGTGTCGACTCGTCTTTCCAGAGACGCGACGCGCCCGGTCAGACTCAGAATAGCGGCAGTGTGATTCTTGCTTTCAGTCCAGAGCGAATTCACGTCGCGTTCGAGGGACATAAGTCGCTCGTCGACGGATCTGAATCCGTCGCGCATTTCGGTGTGAAGCGCGTCGAACCCCACGTCCATGCGCTGGTTCACGTGGGCGAACCCCGCGTCGATGCCGTTGATGATCTGCTCCAGGACCGTTCCGGTTTCGTTATCCATAGATCGAAGCTAAGCGCGCGTCCGGGGCGAGGTCATGTTGGCCCGCAGCGCAAGGTGCGGCATGTAGGGCGCGTTCTCAAGTGCGGCGCATCTGTTCTACAGATCGAACGTCAATAGCTCCGAGGCAAGCGGCGCTATGCGGTACTGCCTCCTCGGGTAGCCGAACTTGTCACGTGATTCTTCCGTCGTCTCGAGAAATGCGAATCCGGTGAGCGCATCCAGGACATCGTCTTTCAGAATTACTGAAGCCAGAGAGGGCGGCGTGTGGGCGATCACGGGTGCGTGAGCCAGTGCATACGGCAGCACGACGCGGTCCACCAAATCCTCTGACCTGCTCCACGCATGCGCTTCCGTGCGCAGCCGGTACAGCGTATATGCGATCTGGTGCTGAAGGTCCGGCCATTGCCAGCGGCTGCCGTAGTCGATGCTGAAGGTGCGGAACCACGTGTGAAAAAGACGGGCGTATAACTCTCCCGCACGCGCGGGATCGGCGAGCGCGGTGCCGGTGAGGGTCAACGAGAAGCGCGTCGATTTGCGTTTGATCAAACCGGCCAGCTCGCAGACGATGCGGAGCCTGTGAAGTGGCCATACATCCTGTTCCGTGATCCGCTTGTTGTACTTCCGACGCAGGTCCAGATAGCCATCCGGAAGCGTGAGTCGCTCGGCGAGGGCTGCAACGACGTCGAGCTTCAGGTTGCCGGCCGACGTCGCACCCGCAGGGCCGTTCTCGATCATGAAAGACAGTATGACACGAGCGTTCGACAGGATGGTTGATGGTGCGACCTGCTCAGGCTTCAGATCTTGCCGAACGCGAATTGCGGATGACGGTCCTTTCCAGTCGGACTGTAGAAGGCGGTGCACCTGGGCGGGACTGAGTCCACCGAAGTCCGCCTGCGGCGCATTGTTCCGGATACTGGTTGCCTGCTGGAGCGAACGGTTCAGCGCTGCCAGCATGTCATCCTTACTGACGTCATCGACGTCATCGTCGACGTCATCGTCGACGTCATCGTCTTCGTCCTCCGCCATGTCGAACGTCGCCTCGCCGTCATAGCTGAAAGAGACGCCGGAGTCAGGCTCCAGCCATTGGATCGGCTTGCCAAGCTCGCCGGTGCGGTCCTCCCGGGTGAGTGCGCGACCGTGCTTCGCCGCGAACGACGGCAGTGCGCCGAGGAGCGCGATCATGTCGCGAATGTTTTCCTGCGTTACACCGCCGCCGGGCGTGTTGACGGTGGTGAGGGCCGGGACCGCGGCAGGACCCGGAACCTCCCAGCGATTCAGACGGGCCTCGCGTTGGATATCCGGCGCGTGACCGCCCTCGAAGGTCAAGGAAAGAATGCGTCCCTGCACCCATCGGAACGGCTCGTTCGAATCTATCGCGTTCGTGACTTCGAACAGGTCCGAAGCTACAGAGTACAGGACGAGGCCAAACGCCTGCCCGCCGTTTCCGAGCACACAGCACGTCCATTCACGACCAGAAGGCAGCACGGCGCGAGGTGCCTGAAGATCCGACATCACCAGCCATGGCGAGAGCCGATGGAAGCGCGCGGCAGCACTGAACAGTTCGGCGACGAGCGGGCGCGGAAGGCTCCACGCATTCCATGTATCGGGACGGCACACGGGCGGCCACATGGCAGCACCGGATACGGCCTCGACCAGGGGCCGGGCGACATCATCGATGGCGGGCCCGGCGCCGCCGCTCACGGCAATGTCACGGCCCGCGAGCAGAGGTGCCAGCGCGACGGCCGTTTCATCATGACGCACGCGTACACGCTCGGGAAAAACGCCGACATCGCGCGCTGTCGCGACTACCGCTGCTTCCAGTGCTGCCGCCACATCGGTGATCTCACCGCGCAGGCGGCCGAGCACATCATGGTGGATGATGGCGTCCCCGGCTGCTACGAGCATGAGCACCGGCCTGGGCGACCGGCCATCCTCGAAACGCGCCATGAGCGGGATGGCGTCGACCTCCCATTCACGAGATGCCGTTGCCGCATCACGCATCGCGTTGCGGAGCTGCGCGCTGCCACCATCGACGTCGCGCGACTGGCAGCAGTGCTTGTATTTCTTTCCCGAGCCGCAGGGGCAGGGATCGTTGCGTCCTGTTGACATGGCTTAAGTGTTCAGCTCGAGCAGGCCGCGGGCAAGTGGTATTCCGGGCGTAGCTGCCACTCAAGGCGAATTAATCGCGTCTGCGGGGCGAGACCTTGTCGGAATGGGCTTTTCTGGGCCGTCGCGTAGCACCGCGCGCGACCGCTGGCCTTTCTCGGACGAGTATGTCCGCGCTCAGCCCCAACCCCGTTGCCAGACGCCGGATCATCGGCAACGTCAGAGCACGCCGGCCTGAAAGGATTTCCGACACCCTGCCACGCGATCCGATCATGGGCTCGAGATCCTTCTGCCGTAGCCCGGCTCCCTCCATGCGCGCACGGATCGCTTCAAGGGGATCGGGCGGATCAATGGGCCAGTGTCTCTCTTCGTACGCTTCCAACAGTGTAACCAGAACATCGAGCTTGGCACCGTCTTTCGTGCCAGGCTTCGCCTGCATCAAGCTCTGGATCTCATCGAGCGCGTTCTCGTAGTCGGCCTCGTTCAGAATCGGGCTGATCGTAATTTTCATCAGATCGTCTCCGCGTCGATCTCGTCGTATTCCGAGTGGGTTCCGATGAACCGGATATAGACCACCCGCTGGCATCCCCATACGTGGTCTTCACGTCGGCCGGCTCGGCCCAATCGGCACCGCGAACGGACCCAGATGAGAGGGGCGGCGGGGCCGTCACCGTCAGGCAGAAGTTACTGCGCGGGCGGCGGCGTCCCGGGTCAGAAATGCGCTGACCCGCGAGCTCGAATGATAACCGTGCGGCGCAGCCCACGAATCAGCGCGGTGTTTGTTCGAGCCCGGCGATCCGCTCGATGACAAGCCGGAATCGTTGACGCATGTCGTCGCTAATCGAATTGGTCGAACCGCTGGTTCACGTGGGCGAACCCCGCGTCCATTTTTTCGGAATGCGACGGATCGAAGGCGACGGCAATAGGCAGGCACGAATCAGCGCGTCGTTTGCTCGAGCGCTGCGATCCGCTCGATGACAAGCTGGAATCGTTGACGCATGTGATCGCTCATCGCATCGACTCGTTTTTCCAGAGAGGCGACGCGCATCAGGGACCCATTGCCAGCGGGCATCCCATGCAAAGCCTTACCTCGGATCTAGAGGGTCCTCGCGCTTCAACTCCGGGAACAGGAAGAAATCGCGGTCGCGCGTGTAGAGCTTCTCTACTCCGTGGGCCAGACATATGGCTGCGATCCGGGCGTCGTGGATGACCGGACCGCGCACGCGCGGACGCACGGACAGGCCCGCCAGCACGGCGGCAAAATCGTCCGTCTCACCGATGAGGCGCAGCGTGGGTGAACCGAACCATGCTTCGAGCTGGCGCCACGCCTCGGCCGGAGTGCTTGACGCCTCGCCCCATATTCGCGGGTTCGTGACCACGCTGAAGAACTCGTATACGCACGGCCACGGGATGGCCCACACCGAGCTTCCCTCGGCAAGCGCGCGCAGTAGTGCGGTGGCGACGCCATGCTCAGATGCCTCGCGCCTGTGCGCATATACCAGCACGTTCGTATCGACGGCAACCATACCTAACTCCCGCCGTACATCTCGTGTCTCAAGTCCTGCCAGGAGAGTGTCTCGAGCGGGTTGGGTTTGCCGGCAGCACCCACGCTGCAATCTGACAACTGGTACGCTGCGGCCGGCTCCTCGCTGTCGAGGACACGCCGTAGACCTTCCTCGATTAATGCCCGGATGGGCTTCCCCTGCCTGCGCGCGTAGCGGCGAGCCCGGTCAAGAAGGGCGTCCGATATTTCGACGGTGGTTTTCATAAACCCATATTACCCATATCGACGTATACGGTCAACCCATATACACACGTGGTCTTCCTTTGCCCGCAGGTAAACCGTGTCGTCGAGCAGCCCCAATCGCTCTTCGAGCAGCTCTGCCAATGCCAGAAAGCGGTCAAAGGACTTGGCTCCCGGTGCAAACTCGACTAATACATCGGCGTCGCTGTCTGGCCTGGCCTCGCCGCGCAGCACTGACCCAAAGAGAGCCAGGCGCAGCACCCCCATGGAACGGCCAAGAGAAAGGGCAGGTCGACGTCGGTGGATTTTCGAGTGTGCCCGCCGACTGAGGGCCGGCCAGGATTGACGTCCCACCCTTGAAATGACTATATTAGTCATATGAAAAAGACCAATATCAACGTCCCGGTCGCCGACCTCAAGGCCCGGCTTAGTGAGCACCTGCGGCGCGTGAAGGCGGGGCATGAAGTCGTGATCACGGATCGGGGCACACCCGTGGCCCGCCTGGTACCAACGACGGACTCGGGCGACGCCGATTCGCTGGTTCGGGATGGTCTCGCCCGCGGACCCGTCCGTCCGCTTCCTCGCGACTTCTGGGAGCGCAGCCGAGTCAGTGATCCGTCAGGCAGACTGCTGGAAATCGTTCTCGAAGACCGCGCGGACGACCGATGATTTTCTGGGACACGTCTGCCCTGCTCCCCCTGCTCGTCGACCAACCGGCGTCACGCTCATCGAGGCGGATCTGCAAAGCCGATCCGAGCATGGCTGTCTGGTGGGGCACGGCAATCGAGTGTGCGTCCGGCATCGCGCGCCTGCGCCGCGAAGAGGTCGTGACGGTGCAGGAGGAGAGTTCGATCCTGAGTCTCCTCGACGACCTTGCCGCGAGCTGGGTCGAGATCGTGCCCGGCGATCCGTTGCGGACGGAAGCCCGTCGTCTGCTGCGCGTGCATCCGCTGCGTGCTGCCGATGCGATGCAGTTAGCGGCCGCGTTGGTGTGGCGGCGAGGATCGGGCGGCGAGACCGTCGCGACGTTCGACGAAAGGCTCGCGCTTGCGGCGCGGCTCGAAGGCTTCGTGGTGATGGAACCGGAAGATGAGATCGGGCGGCAGACGTTGCCGCGGAAACGCCGATCTCGTTCCGAACTCGCAGACATGCGACCCGTAGCGCCTACCCGCGCATTGACGCATTAGTGGCGCGGCGAAAGTTCCATCGTCGCGAGGCGCTCGATTACGGTGCGGAAGCGCTGCCGCATTTCGTCGCTCATGGAGTCGAGACGTTTCTCAAGAGAGCCGATGCGCTCGGATTGCAACGCCACGCGCTCGGACAGGTTCGAAATGGAAGTGGTGTGTGCTCTGCTCTCTGCCCAGAGCGCGCTTACGTCCCGCTCAATGGACGTGAGCCGCTCATCGACTGATCGGAACCCATCGCGCATTTCGGTCTGCAGGGTATTGAAACGCTGATCCACGGCGTCGAAACGCTGATCTACGCGTGCGAATCCCGCGTCCATGCCGGTAAGAATCTGCTTAAGAACGGTCTTCGTTTCGGTATCCATGAGGAAAGCTAACCCGCTACTCTGCGTCCGACCATGTCAGAATCGGCCGACTTCGGTGGACTGAATTCTTTCTCGTCTGCCAGCCGTTGTCGCCGATGACCCCCTCCTACAGTGCGCTCCCGAGACTCCATTCTGTTGCTCAGCTTGACGGTTCTGCCAGCCGCTGGTCGACGGTCTGGCCGGCCGGTCGCTCCGTGTGATCAGCGGGTGTGCTCAGAGTGGCCCGACGAGAGTTCGATCGTCGCGAGGCGTTCGATGACGGTGCGCAAGCGCTGTCGCATTTCGTCGCTCATGGAGTCGAGGCGCTTCTCCAGAGATCCAACGCGCTCGGTCAGGATCGC
>JBBSJG010000057.1:0-17263 GCA_038257485.1 Longimicrobiales bacterium
CGAAGAGGAGGAGGCGACGGCGGACGCACTGGAACCGACGAACAATCACCTCAGCGGGCTTGGCTACTCCGCCCGTCTGCGCAACTACTGGGACCTGTCGGAATCGACAAACCTGGAGGTCAGCTTCTCCGGCGCCACGGGACGCCGCCACCAGCCGTTCGGCGTGGATGGCATCGAAGAGGGCGAAGTCTCGGCGAGGCAGAGCCTGGTCGGCGCGGACATCACATACCGCTGGCGGCCGCTTCAGCAGGGACTCTACAAGTCGTTGATCCTGCAGGCGGAAGTCCTCCGTCAGCTGAATGGCGAGCCGTCGGAGCTCGATCCCTCGCTCGGGCAGTACCTTGGACCATCGTCCGACGTGACTGGCGGGTACGCGATGGCGCGTTATCAGATCGGACGCCGCCTCTTCCTCGGGGCGAGGGGTGACTATGTCGAAGAGGCCGGCCCCGCGGATGGCGTAGAGCCCGGCGCGGGAACGCTGAAGGCGGGATCTGCCTACCTGGTGTTCCAGCCGAGCGAATTTTCCAAGCTCGTGGCGGGGTTCGAACGGTTGTCGCCGGAACGTGGAGAGGGTCTAAGTCGTATACTGGTGCAGGCTTCGTTCGCGATGGGTCCGCATAAGCCGCATCCGTTCTGATCCGCTTTTCACCGGTTATCCGGGAATCTGGAGTCGTATATGACGTATAGAATCGTCGGAATCATGGGTCTTGCCGCCACTCTGTTGCTGCCGGTAGCGGCGGCCGCGCAGCTGAATGTCGTCACGAGTACCACCGACCTGGCGGATATTGCACGCGCCGTGGGTGGCCAGTATGTGAAGGTGAAGTCGATCGGTGCGGGCTATGAGGATCCGCATTTCATCCAGGCCAAGCCGAGCTTCGTGCTGGACCTGCGCAAGGCGGATGTCTGGGCGTTCGTAGGCCTCGAGCTCGAGTCCGGCTGGATGCCGCTGCTGCTCGATGGTGCACGCAATCCGAAGATCCGCGCGGGCGGCACGGGCTACCTGGACGTGTCGAAGGCGATCGATGTCATCGACGTTCCGAAGGGCGGCGTGGACCGGAGCCAGGGCGACGTACATGCGCTCGGAAACCCGCACTACTGGCTCAACCCTGACAATGGCATCGACATCGCAAAGCTGTTCGAAGACCGTTTCGCGAAGCTGGATGCGAAGCACGCCGCAGTCTTCCAGGCGAACCGGAAGGTATTCGAGGCGCAGGTGAAAGCGACGGAAGCGCAGTGGAATACGATGCGCGCGCAAACGAAGGGCAAGCCCGTCGTCGCATGGCACGCGAGCTGGAAGTATCTTGCGGAGTATACGGGCGTGAACATCGTCGGCTACATGGAGCCGAAGCCGGGCGTTCCGCCGTCGCCATCGCATCTGGCCGCACTGATCGCAACGATCCGGAAGACGGGCGCGAAGGTGATCATCATGGAACCGTTTTACGATCGCAAGATGGCTGACTTCGTGGCGAAGAACACGGGCGTAAAGGTACTGGTATTGCCGTCGTCCGTCGGTGGTGTAAAGGGTGTCGACAGCTACCTCAAGCTCATATCCCACAACCTGAGTCAGCTCGCTGCGGCTGTGAAATGACGCCGTTGATTTCGTTCAACGATGTATCCCTGGGGTATGGTCGGCGTACCGTTCTCCAGGGCGTAACCTTCAGTCTGGACAAGGGCGACTTCATCGGGATCGTCGGGCCGAACGGCTCCGGGAAGACGACACTGATTCGCTCACTCCTCGGTACACACCCGATTCAATCCGGCACTGTCGACCGCACCTCGGATCTGCGATTCGGCTATGTGCCGCAGCGGGACCAGGTCGCATCGCATTTCCCGGTGACGGTCATGGACGTCGTGCTGATGGGGCGGTACGATCGCATTGGATTGGGGCGCCGTCCGTCGAGCGATGATCGTGAGCTCGCGCACGCAGCGCTCCGCGCCGTCGGCATCATGGACCTCGAGAAGCGGCCGCTCACGAATCTCTCGGGTGGTCAGAAGCAGCGCGCCCTCATCGCGCGCGCGCTCGTCGGCCAGCCCAATGTCCTCGTGCTCGATGAGCCGACCAACGGGATGGACCTGGTGTCGACCGCGCAGATCCTCCATCTCGTCAGAGAGCTCCATGACGTGGAAGGCCTCACCGTGATCATGGTGAGTCACGCGCTGAACGAAGTGGTGAACCACGTCGAGCGCATCGGGCTCGTTGTCGACGGCGGTGTGCGTGTCGGCCGCATCGAGGAGATCGTGACGGAAGAAACACTGTCGTCAGTGTATGGCATCCCCGTCGAAGTGGACTCGATCCATGGCCATCGCATTGTGCTGGCTCGCCGCGGCGCATCGGGAAATGAACCGAAGCTTGTGGAGCGGGCGTAGATGATCGAGCTACTCAAGCTCTTCCCCGATGCACTGTTCGGCACACTCATCATCGCGGTCGCGTGCTCCACGCTCGGCGTCTACGTCGTGCTCCGTCGCATCGTGTTCGTCGGTGCGGCGCTCGCGCAGCTCTCATCTGCCGGCATCGCACTCGCGCTTTTCATTGCCGGCCTGGGTGTCACCTTTGCGCCGCTGACGAATCCGGTTTTCGTTGCTCTGATGGTGACGCTCGCGGGCGTGCTGTTCTTCAGCTTCCGGACATCGCGAAGCCGGATCCCGCAGGACGCGATCATCGGTGTCACCTACGCGGTCGCTGCGGCCGCTGGCATTCTGCTCGTTGCCAAGGCTGCACACGGAGAAGCGCATGACATCTTTCTCGAGGGCAACATCCTCGGGCTGACCCGTCGTGACACGCTGGTACTCGCCGCCATAACTGCGCCAGTCCTCACCGTGCTCGGCGTCTTCGCGAAGGAGTTTTTGTTCGTCTCCTTCGATCCGGAGACCGCGAGCACGCTCGGCTATCGCGTGCGCTGGTGGGACCTGCTGCTCTATCTCCTGCTCGGCCTCGTCATTGCCTTTGCAATGCAGTTCGCCGGTGTCATGCTCGTGTTCAACTTCCTCGTGCTGCCCGCCGTCACGGCACTGCTGCTCACGCGCAGCATGCGCGGCACATTCGCGATTTCGATCGCCAGCGCACTCGTTGCATCGATGTGCGGGTTCCTGCTTTCCATCGGGTACGACCTGCCGACGGCGCCGGCGATCATCGCATGCTCGGGGGTGCTCACCATTCTGGCGTGGCCGCTCGCGCGCATGCGGCGGGATCGATAGGAAAAGGACGCGGCCGACTGTCCTCTTTCGTTGCCGGGGCCTGTACTCCGGCGCGGACAGCCGTCACCCTGTTCAAAAGCGTTTTTCGCGCCGCACCGCGGTTATCCGAAGGGCCGCAGGATGGAACGGGATATGACGTATGGTCCACATGTGCCGTGTAAAATCACGCTGTGTCATCCCGGAGAGTTATATGCGACAGATACGTGTCATGCTGGCGTCCGTGATGGTCGCGGGTGCGTTGTGGGGTGGTGTCGATGGTGCGAGCGGGCAGACCCGGACTGCGCCGAGCATCACGGGTGCCGTGCGCCGCGTCCCGCCTCGTCCCCCTGAGCGGCAGCCCGTCACGGTCCGTGGCGCGAACCTGCCGGCGGAGCGCGCATGCCGCGATGCGGACCGCCGGGACGACCGGTATGATCGGTACGATCGGAATGGCCGGCGCGGCCGGGACGACCGTTCCCGCGATCAGGATCGCCGCGACGGTTCCGGTCGACATGACGGGCGCAGCGACGACCGCTATGATCGTAACACGAACAATGGCACGGGCCGGCTGGACACGGGCGGGACATCGCGCGGCAGCATCACGAACGGCCGGGTGTCCCAGCATTCAGACGGGAATCGCAATGACGGTTGTGGCTATTACGACGGACGAGCCCGGGACCGGCGCTAGCGCGCCATCCGGTGTCAATGTGACTGGCCGCTCAATTGCACCGTGCGGTCAGTCATGAATCGCGAAAAGCTGATGGAACTGCTGTACAAGGCGTCGGACCGTGTCCGCTGGCCTCTGGGTCCGTGGCAGACGGTCGGCCTCGGTGTGGGGACGCTCGTCTTCGCATTCCTCCTATGGTTCAACTGCGGTGTGCGCGGCTGCCCGGACGTCGCTCGTCTGAGCGCGTATCAACCGGATGGTGCGCCCGTTCTTCTCGATCGCAGCAAGAAGCAGTTCGGCAACCTGGCGCCGTTCGAGCGACGCATTGTATCGATCGATTCCCTGCCGGACTACGTGCCGAACGCATTCGTCGCAGTGGAGGACCGCCGGTTCTACAAGCACAACGGCGTGGATTGGCGACGGTCTGTGGGCGCTGCGATTGTGAACGTGAAGGCGGGCGGCATCTCGCAGGGTTCGAGCACGATCTCCATGCAGCTCGCGCGCAATGTATTCCCGAAGGAGCTGCCCGGGCAGGAGCGCACATTCCGTCGCAAGCTGCTCGAGGTCCGCGTGGCGAAAGCCATCGAGCACAAATATACCAAGCCAGAAATCCTCGAGCTGTATCTCAATCACATCTACTTCGGCGGCGGTGCGTACGGCATTGAAACCGCGTCTCGCCATTATTTCGCGAAGAACGCGAAGGACCTGAAGCTGTCGGAGGCATCTGCACTGGCCGCACTGCCGAAGGCGCCCGCGCACTACGACCCGCGTCGCCATCCGGAGCGCAACCAACAGCGCCGGTCGACGGTGCTGGCGCTGATGCAGGAGCAGGGCATCATCACGCCGCGTGAAGCGGAGCTCGCGCGAGACGCGAAGCTGCGCGTGCCGCAGGAACCACCGAGCAGCCGCGCGGACGCACAGCTCGGCGCATACTTCATCGACGTCGTGCGCAATATGCTGGATGACAAGTTCGGCGACGAACTGTACAGCTCGCGACTGCGGATCCTGACGACATTGGATATCACGGCGCAGCGTGCGGCGGAAGAAGAACTCGACAAGCAGCTGCGCAGCGTCTCGACGCGCGTGCGCGCAGGGGACGGCGCACTCCAGGGTGCAGTCGTCGTCATGGAAGCGAAGACAGGCGACGTGCTCGCCCTGGTCGGAGGACGGGACCACAAGAAGTCGCGCTACAACCGCGCCATTCTCGCGCAGCGTCAGATCGGCAGTGCGTTCAAGCCGTTCGTTTATGCGACGGCGATCGCGGAAGGCGTTCCGGCAAGCGAGATCATCTCGGACGAGCCGCTGTACATGAAGATCTCGGAGGGCAACGTGTGGTCGCCCAAGAACTATGACGGCACGTTCGAGGGTGCGGTATCGGTGCGCGATGCACTGGTACGTTCGCGCAACATTCCGACGGTGAACCTGGCGAAGCAGGTCGGCTACCCGGACGTCGAAGAGACCGCGCGCCGTGCCGGTGTGAAGAGCGACATTCCGGACCAGCCGTCCATGGCGCTCGGCGTGGCATCGCTGACGCCCATCGAGCTCGCATCCGCCTACACGTCCTTTGCAACGCTCGGCACGCAGTCGAAGCCGCGATTCCTGCTGCGCGTCGAGGACGAGACAGGCCGCGTACTCTGGGAACCGCCGATGCAGACGCAGCAGAACTCGATGGACCCGAAGGTCGCATTCATCGTC
This sequence comes from Longimicrobiales bacterium, assembly GCA_038257485.1. Taxonomy (GTDB): domain Bacteria; phylum Gemmatimonadota; class Gemmatimonadetes; order Longimicrobiales; family RSA9; genus DASUXU01. The sequence goes on from JBBSJG010000057.1 coordinate 5,537, forward strand.
ACCGACATGTTGCGTGACGTGATCAACCGCGGCACCGGAACGGGCGTCCGTGCAGCAGGCTTCTTCGGTGCCGCAGCCGGCAAGACGGGCACGACCAATGACGCAACGGACGCGTGGTTCGTCGGCTATACCCCCGATCTGGTCGCCGATATCTGGATCGGCTACGACTCGCCGTCGCCACTGGGCTCGGCCGGGACGGGTGGCGGCATCGCGGCACCCGTCTGGGGTCGCATCATGCGACGGATCTACGCCAAACGGGAAGCACCGCCCGTGTGGCAGGCCCCGTCCGGCGTCGTCCAGCGCACCATCGACCCTGGCACCGGCCTGGTCCTCGAGGAAGGCTGTTCCCCCGAGTACGGCGAGCCTCGCCAGGAAGTCTTCCTGGTCGATCATATCCCGGAATCCGCCTGCCCCAGCCAGAGTTGGTTCGACGGCTTCTTCGACAACGTCGGCGAGACCATCGGAGACCTCTTCCAGCGAGGCGGTCGGCCCGACACCCTCGACTCGGTCGCTGTCCCGCCGCCCGAGCCGGAGGACAAGGCACGACGTCGGGCCGAGGAGATGGAGAAGTTCCTGGAAAAGCGCCGCCAGCCGCTTGAGAAAAAGAAGGGCAAGGGCAACGACCGGGGTCGTGGCAACGGTCTGTAAGCGGGCGAACGCGACTGTGGCGGACGGTGGATCGGCGGGCTAGATTCGGGGTATCTGTAGCCGTCCCGCCAACTTACATCCGTCCCAGCCACGGTGATGAAGATGACGCCTTGTCACACCTTCCTGCGTGCCGTTCTTTCATGCTCCCTCGCGCTCGGGATTGTTGCATGCGGTGGTGGCGACGGCGGAACCGGTCCTGATAGCGCGCTGTCGCCCGCATCGATCACATCCGCTGCAGCGGTAGGGCCATCGGCAACGGTCGGGGCACCGGTGAGTGTCGTGCCGGCGGTGACGGTGAAGAGTGGGGCCGGCGCGCCGATCGGTGGCGCCCTCGTCACGTTCTCGGCATCCGGCGGTGGCAGTGTCGCCAACCCAACTGCGACGACGGATGCGACAGGAAAAGCTTCGGCAGGCGCATGGACGCTCGGAACGCAGACCGGCGTGAACTCCGTGACGGCCTCCGTCGCGAATCTGGCGCCCGTCGTCTTTACTGTGCAGTCGGTGCCGGATACCGCGATTACGATGACCGCGTTGCCGAACAACGTCACTGCGGCGTTGACGGGCGTGGCAGTCACACCCGCGCCCGCCGTGATCCTGAAGGACCGCTTCGGCAATCCGGCACTCGGCGCGTTCGTCACGTTCGCAGCGACGGCAGGCAGCGGCACTGTGATCGGCACGGCAACGACGGACGGCACCGGCATCGCGCGGCCCGCATCGTGGACCATGCCGATTGCGGGCGGCACACACACCATGCGCGTAACGTCGCGATCGCTTTCCACCACCCTGTCGGTTACTGCGGCGCCGCCGCCGAGTCAGTTCGATATCGAGCTGCGTTTCCTTGGCGACGTAACGCCCGGCCAGCGCGCGGCGTTCGAGACGGCAGTGGCACGCTGGCGTGCCGTCATTACCGGGGATCTGCCGAGCGCGACAATCACTGCCGCAGTCGGTGTGACGGCAGGCGCCTGCGGCATACCTCATCCGGCGGTGGTCGAGACCATCGAGGATCTCGTCATCTTCGTTCACCTCACGCCGCTCGATGGACCGGGCAAGCTGCTCGGGCGGGCGGGGCCATGCGTTCACCGGACGCAGGCGCCGTTTGCAAACGTGCCAATCCTCGGAACCATGCAGTTCGACTCCGACGATCTCGCCGTCATGGAATCAGGGGGCACCCTGACGCCCGTCATCATGCACGAGATGGGGCATGTTCTCGGGTTCGGCACGACATGGAGTCGTTTCGCGCCTTCGAAGATTACGGGCGCTGGCGGACTGGATCCGTTCTTCACGGGGGTGCAGGCCAGGGACTATTTCGGCAGACTGGGCGGTGCGACCACGAATGGCGTTCCGATCGAGAACTGCGTGACGGGCGTGCCGCCGAGCTGCGGCGAGGGTACGCGCGACGCACACTGGCGCGAATCGACGTTCCGCACGGAATTGATGACGGGGTACATCAATGGGTCTGCAGACGGAAACCCGTTGAGTACAGTGACGATCGCATCGATGGCGGACCTCGGGTACAGTGTGAACCTGGGTGCGGCGGACGCCTACGTCCTGCCGCCGTCGACCGGATTCAGCCTGTATGAGATGGCGCGCATGACGCACATCAACGAAGTCCTGCTGACGTCGCGGTTTGGCGTGCGGGACTAGCCGACCGCGGCGCAGCAGATTCGCAGCTTACTGCACGGCGCGTCCCGCCATCTGTGCGGCCATCTTCATTGCATTGTATGCGTTGATCACTGCGCCCGTAACGGACAGATCGCCGAAGCGCACGGTGCGGTCTTCGCCGGGCATGGCGACCATGTTGTCCTTGAATGGCGTCGCGGACTCGACGATGATGCGGCGCACATCGGTTGCAGTGAGCGACGGATAGTGGGACATGATCAACGCTGCGACACCGCTGACAACCGGGGCGGCGAAGCTGGTGCCGGAGTGTGCCTCATACGTGTTGCCGGGCGCCGTCGAATTCACATCCGAGCCGGGCGCGAAGAGATCAACCTGGGTGCGGCCGTAGTTGCTGTACTCGGCAGCGATCTGGTCGGCGCCCCGCCAGCCTGACGCACCGATCTCGAGCCAGTTCTTCGCAGTCGATCCACTGAGATACGTGGCCGTCGGATAGTTGCGCACGGTCTCGAGATTGGCCGCGTCATTGCCTGCGGCATGCACGAGCAGCACACCCTTCTCGTCCGCGTAGCGTACTGCGTCATCCACGGTTCCCTTGTACGGCGAGAACCCCTTGCCAAAGCTCATGTTGATGATGTGAGCGCCATTGTCGACGGCGTAGCGGATGGCATTTGCAACGTCCTTGTCGCGTTCGTCGCCATCGGGTACCGCGCGAATTACCATGAGCTTCACCGAAGCCGCAATGCCGTCGACACCGATGCCGTTGCCGCGGACTGCACCAATGATTCCGGCGACGCCCGTGCCGTGTGCGGCATCCGGACCCGTGACTTCATTGTTGCCATACTTCCGGTCGGCGGGGTTCTCGTAGTCATCGCCGACGATGTCTCGCGGATTGAATGCGGGGTTCAGTCCGAATTCGAGATCACCCTGCAGCCGCTTCGCCTCCTCGGTGATCATCGCGGGCGTGATGTTGTTCTCCGCGAGCTGCATGTACATCTGCTGCGCCTGCGCGACTTCAATGCGTACGGGCTTGATCGCCGCGACGCGCGCTTCCGAAAGGGTGTCCGGTGCCACTTCGCGCTTGAGTACTGCCATGAGGTTGGAGACTGCCGCATCCATGCCCCGGATCTGTGTAATCTGCTGTTCGGTCTCGGCGCGGCGTGCTGTGTACTTCGCCTTCACCTCGTCGCATGTAGCAGGCGCCGGTACCGTGCCGCCCGCCTGACAGCGTGCGAACAGGCGGGTCATCTCGTACGTGTCCTTGCCCACGTCTCTGCCGTCGCGCCCACCGATGAAGTCCCAGCCATGGATGTCATCGACGTAGCCGTTGCCGTCGTCATCCTTGCCGTTCCCCGCCACTTCGCGCGGGTTCGTCCACAGGTTGGCGTGGAGATCGACATGTGCAGTGTCGACGCCGGAATCGATGATGGCGACCACAACGGTGCGGCGGGGCTGTACGCCGTTGAGGAGTTCTGCATACGCGCGGTCGACGGATGCGCCGAATACGCCTGTCGCATCGCGATCCATCATCCACCAGCGTTCGGGCGGACGGGTGGGCGCTGCCGGCGGCGGCGGCGGAGCGGGCGCGTCGACGGGCGGTGCCGGATCGGGGCGTGGCGTTGCGGGCGCAGGTGCCGGTGCCGTTGCTGGCGAGGGTCTGGTCGGACCTGCCGTGCGGGACGGCGCACACGCTGCGAGCGCGAGCGTCAGGACCAATAGATATTGCGGCCTCATGGCGAGTTCTCCTTGGAGGTACAACCGGCAAGCACGTCCGCCGGACACGTGAATCTGGCGCGGGACGGCCTCGGATACAACTGAACATGGGCAAGTCCTGCATCCGCTTCAAGCGGACTGAGGACCTGCCCATGAATGTGATCGGCGATGCCGTCGCTGTCACGAGTGCGACGCCGGGTTCAGCTCATCCAGCCGTACGAACGGAGGCGCGCGCGTTGGCCGCGACCGGCACCGGTGCGACCGGCAGCTTCGGATAGAACACGGCAGGCGCCGTCGTATAGATCACGTTCCGCAGCGGTGTCTTGCGCTGGAATGTGCGAATGGCCTTCCCGTCCTGCGGTACATACATGAGGACCCGCCCATCCGTCGGCGCGCCAATGCGTTGATCGATCTTCGTATCCATGTAGTACAGGTATGGTTTGATCCAGCGCGCGTATTCCGCCGGCTTCACGCCGCTCATCGAATTGTAGGAGATCGATGCAGACTTCGCGTCGATTGCCTTCTTCAGATCGAGTGCACTTGCCGGGCTCCCCTTCACGAACGGGATCATGTCGTACTGCCCGTCCACCATGACCCAGCGCCTGGCGTCACGCAGCCACGCCTCGGCGATGACATGACCCGCACCCGACACGCGGGTTTCGGCGTCCGCCGTCTTCAGGTTTACAACACGCGCGGGCATGCCCACAGCGTTCAATGCGCCGGACAGCACGACGGCAAAGTCATCGCATTGGAACTGGTGACCCGACGCGGCGTCTTCAAGCAGACCGACGGGGTCGGTGCTGCGTGCTGGCGCCGCGCTGTTCTGATCCCACTGCGTACGGGTCCAGCGCGACAGTGCGCGCAGGCGGTCGTAGTCGCTCTTTGCGCCGGCCGTGACAGCATCGAGATCGAAGCGAATGCGCATCGAATCGAGATACGGCGTGTTCGGCTTGCTCCACTTGAACGCCGGTGCGCCATCGAGCGCACTCACAACGACGGGGTGAAGTGTCGGGGACTGCGTGTCTGCCTCGAGTGCGCCGTTCTTCGCGGGCATCACATGGGACAGGCCGTAGCCAATTACGGTCGCGACGATAATTCTCGTTAATCTATTCATTGGTTCCTGCCTGTCGGTGACAAGCCCTGGTTCATCCTCTTCGCATACTGAGACACCGTGAATCGTTCAGGGGTTGCTTTCGTCCCACGCCCCCGTCGATGACCTCTATACGTCATGCGGCATGAAGGGGTTTCGCCGGCCGCGTTCAGCTGTGCGGGGCAGGCTCGCCGAGCATACTGCAAGTATGTGTGGCTATTGCAGATGCAGTATTGCAGGACGGGTTGGTGCGAGCGGGCGGGCCGGTTGTTCGGGCGGGGCGAGCAGGAAATCAACCAGGTATTTGTTCACTTCGGCCGGTGCCTCGTTCTGGACCCAGTGACCGGCGTCGCGAATGCGACGGATCTGCACCAGCCTCGCCATGTCCTCGACGCCGATGAGCAGACGCAGACTCAAGGCGCGGTCGCGGTCCCCCCAGATCACGAGGGTTTCGCATTCGGCTCGAGCGGAACGAGCGATCTGCGATGACCCTGGCTCCTTCAGCGCTCGATAGTAGTTGAGCATCGCGGTGAGTGCGCCGGGCTGCTTTGCCGCGACCACATACTGCTCGATGTCGTCGGCACTGAATGCACCTGTGCGTACGGGTCCGTTCGCGAACAGGCGTCGCATTGCACGATAGTCCCTCGCGCTCAGTGCTGCCTCCGCAATGCCGGGCATCTGGAACATGGCGACATACCACGCACGCAGGAACTGCGATGGCCTGCGCAGGGCGCGGTGATACAGATACATGTGCGGCGCGTTCATGATCACGAGCTTGTCGATGAGCTCGGGATACACACCCGCGAAGGTCCACGCGACGACGCCACCCCAGTCGTGGCCAACGATGTGGGCGCGCGCGTGACCGGACGCCCGCACGAGTGCCGCGACGTCATCGATAAGCATGCGGATGCGGTAGTCCGCGCGCTCCGTCGGGCGGTCGGACAGATTGTAGCCGCGCATGTCGGGCGCCATGACCGAGAACCCGCGATCCACGAGGGCGGGTATCTGGTGACGCCATGACGTCCAGTTCTCCGGGAACCCGTGCAGCAGGATGACGGGCGGATCGTCTGCATTGCCCGCGCGCGCGACGTGCAGTGTGACATCGCAACCGCGCATCTGTTCATGCCGGATGGCTACGGATTCGATGATGTCTGCTCCGCTTCTGGAAGATCAACCACGGCCGGGCCACTCAGGACGCGGCCGTCGACATCGAAACGCGAACCGTGACACGGGCAGTCCCAGCTCGTCTCGATCGCATTGAAACGTACGATGCAACCGAGGTGCGTGCACGCCGCCGACCGCTCGTGCAGAACGTCCGCCTCATCGCGATACGCTGCGACCATATGCAGACCCTTGCGTACAATTGCGCCCTGCCCGGGCCGGATCTCCGCACTGTCCGACACCTCGGCCGGCAAGAGGTAGTCGAGAAAGCTGCGGCCCGCCTTGAGCACCTCGTGCATGTACTCCTTCGTGCCGCCGGCGGTCATACGGGTCGGCGAGTAGAGGTGCTCCCACGGGTTGCTCTTGCCATTGATGAGGTCACGGATCAGCAGCGATGCCAGCACGCCATGCGTCATGCCCTGTCCCGAGTCTCCGGTGCAGATATAGACGTTCTCATGGCCCGGATCCTCGCCGATGAATGCGAGTGCGTCGGCGGGCTCGAGGACCTGGCCGGACCAGCGCGACCGAAGATCGCCGAGGCCATCGAACCTCGCGCGTGCCCATGCCTCGAGCTGCGCGAAGACCGAGGCATCCTGATCACGGGATCCAGTGTCCTGGTCGCCACCGCCGACAATGAGGACATCGCCGTCGCCAGTACCAGTCCTGTCAGCAGGCCCGCCGAAACGGCGGACATAGTGGTAGGGATCACCGGTATCCCAGTAGAGCGCGTCGGTTGGGCCATCACCCGTGATTTCGATTGCGACGGCATACGTGCGATATGCGAGCATCTTCATCGGCGTCAGATAGTGCGACGCGGGCGAGTTCGTCGCAATGACCGCAGCGCCGGCGGTGATGACGTGGCCGTCCCGCGTCTTGACGGTGACGCGCTTACCGCCCGTCACGCTGGTGACGCGCGTGCCCGTGAAGATGTGGCCGCCGTCGCGTGTGATGGCTTTGCCCAGGCCGTCCAGGAAGCGGAGCGGATGGAAACGCGCCTGGTTGGCGAAGCGCAGGCATGGTCCCGTCTCGAAGCCGTTGACGGACGCGCGTTCCAGCAGGTCCACCGTCATGCCGGCGCGCGTTGCTGCGGCATGCTCGCGTTCGAGTTCAGTGGCATCGGCGCCGTCCGCGAGGAACAGGTATCCGTCGACACGGGTGAACCCGCACTCGATGGACTCGCGGCGCGCGATCTCCTCGATGCGCGTGATGGCCGCACCGTGGCTCTCGGCGGCATGGCGTGCGCCATTGGCACCGTGCATCTCTTCGAGACGATAGAACCGGTCATCCATGGCATTGGCGAGATGCGCAGTGGTGCGAGAGGTCTCCCCGCCGCCGACGGGTCCGCCATCGATCACAATGACGCGCTGGCCTGCATTCGCCAGCGTATACGCGGTCGCCATGCCGGCAATGCCGGCGCCGACGACACATACGTCGCAGTCCATGGATGTGGTGAGCGGGGTCAGCGAATGGACAGGAGATGTGTCCATCCAGACAGAGCGGGTCGTGCCGGAGGGTGTCTGCATGGGGCCTTCACACGTTCGAGGGGAGAGGTGACCTCGAACGGGCGTGCAGGGTGTGTGCCAGAAACGGGCAACCGCGAACCCCTGTCGAAAAGGCTCGCGGTTGCCCGACTTATGCTGGGGCTTACGGGTTGCTGCCGACCACGAACGGTGCCACGATCGCCGTGACCTCCGCCTTGGTCAACGGCTCATCGAACGCTTCCGTCACTGCATCGACGCCGCCGAACGCCGAAATGCCGGCGAGCGAAGCTGCATTGATGGTTGCATTGGCGGTCCCGTTGAACGCTGTGTGATTCGTGTTGTCTTCGGGCGTAGCGCCTGCGTAGATCGAATCGACCAACGCCTGGCCCGGAGCGGGCACGCCGGTGATGCCGGACTGACGACCCGTGATGGTGCCGCTTGCCTTGACCGGTGCACCGGATGCAGCGCGCATCTTTCTGACCACTGCCGCGTGTCGTGCTTCGACGGAATGGATCTGAAGCGCGATGGTCAGCGTCGCATTGTCATTGATGAGGCGGCCTGCCTGCCCCTTGTATGCACGCACGCCCGTGTCCTCGAATCCCTGAGCGGCCGCGAGCAGGAAACCCTTGTTCGTGGTCGCGGCGAGGAACGGTCCGGTTCCCGAGCCGTCGCCGCCTGTGAAGTCGAAGCTGGCCGGAGTGAAATTGGCCGGTGTCCCACCTGCACCGATAATGGCCGTGCGGAGCAGCGTGACGTGCGCAATCTCGTGCTTGCGGATCTGTTCGAACGTAGCGACCTCACGGGTTGTGAGTGTCGCACGCACCGGTGCGAACGCCGTGTTGAATGCGGACGACGTGCTCGAGCCCGTCACTGCTTTGTAGAACTCGGCCTCCAGGTTTTCGAGCAGGTATGCGAACTGGAGCACGTCGAGCACGTCGGCGGGCGTCTGCCCGTAGACATCCTTCGACAGCGCTGCAAGAACGACCGGCACCGTGCCGATACGCAGTGCAGTCATCATCGCCGTGCTCGTTGTCGCACCCTTCAGAATCGCGTTCCGGCGCGAGATCAGCTCGCCCGTAGTGTCCGGATCAATGCCGGACAGAAGATCTTTATCGTTCATTTCTCGGAGTTCCTTCATCAGAGTCTCGGCGCAGTGCCGATGGTGATCGTGGTGGTGATGAACGGGTCGGCAGCGCTGAGGACGACCGCTGGCTCGAAGGCCCGGTCCAGTCCCTGCGAATCGACCACATCGTCACCTGCGAACTCGCGACCCGTGGTTCCGAGGATGTCACGGATCACGGCCGCATGGCGTCCCTCCACGGATACGATCTTCCCGGCGAGCAGAAGGTTGTTCACATTCGCGAGGTACTTGCCCGCACCGTTGTACGCGGCGACGCCCAGGTCCTCGAATGTGCGGGCCGTCTCCAGTGCAGCCTGACGGCTCGATGTCGCTGTTCCGAAGTTCACGCTCAGGTTCGGAATCGCAGCATCACCAAGCGCCAGCTTCAGGAAGTCGCGATGAATCACTTCGTGATTGCGGATGTCCGTCAGAATCGCACGCTCCGTTGCGTCATTGATCCCGTTCGTCGAGAACTTCGTCACGACCTCCGTATAGAACGCCGCCTCGAGCTGTTCGAGTGCGTACGCGTAATTGATGATGCCGATATCGGTGCCGAGGTTGAGTACCACGGCCCCGCCCGGCGGCGGGTTGATGATGCCGCCGTTGTCGTCGTCATCGTCGCCACACGCCGCGAATACGCCTGGCAACAGGACAATGCTGCCGCCGAGCCCGAGTGCGCGCAGGAAGCTGCGACGCGTCGCGGCCTCCGCGAACATGCCCGGATCTCCGATGATTACTTCCTTCTTTGGATCTGCCATTTGCCACTTCTCCCCTGGTGGATGCGTCATATGCAACAAGAACTTGAACAGCCGTACAACTTCTCCGGTAACGCAAAAACCGGAAGGCACAGGAGGTGCACTAGGTGCGCCCATCGTGAGCTTCCGGTCATGCGGACCAGCAACTGATCCGTGTGTGTTCCTACTGCTACTACGACATGAGTTCTCAGGTGGATTGGTTTTCGTCATGAAGGTGTCTGAATGCTGACTGGTTTCGTCTTTGATACTGAACTGCTTCGTCTGCTGGATGAACCGGTGATGGGGCTCGATCATTCGGGCCGCTACCGCTTCGTCAATCCGGCGGCACTCCGGTTGAAGGGGCTGCAGGAGTCCGACCTCATCGGCCGTCCGATCTGGGAGGTATTCCCGCAAGGCCTTGGTTCGGTGCTGCAGGAGCAGTGCGACCGTGCCGCGGCTGCCCGCGAGCCGTCGCATTTCGAATCGTTTTATGCGCCGCTCAACAGCTGGTTCGAAGTGCATCTGTATCCCTCGGATGAGGGACTCTGGCTGATCTTCCGCGATATCACCAGGCGGAAGGACAGCGAGACCGAGTTGCGCGACAGCGAGCAGCACTTTCGCGCGCTGTTCGAGGATGTACCCGTCGCGCTGTACCGCACGACGCCCACTGGTAAATTGCTCGACGCGAATCGTGCGCTGGTCAGGATGCTCAAGTATCCCGACCTGGACGCACTGCTCGCGGTGAACGCGGCAGACGTGTACGTCGATCGCGCGGATCGGGCAAACTGGATGCGGTTGCTGGAGGGCGGAGCCGATTCAGCCGTGTACGAAATGCGCGACCGTTGCCACGACGGTTCCATTATCTGGGTGCGCGACACGGCTACCGCCGTTCGGGATGACGACGGCAACCTGCTTTATTATCAGGGCACGCTCGAGGACGTTACGGAGCGGAAGGAAGCCGAAGAGGCGCTGCGTGAAAGCGAGGCGAGGTTCCGGCTGCTCGCGACTGCGAGTGACGATGTGATCTGGGACTGGGATACCGTGAGCGGCGAGGTGCACTGGAACTCTGCACTGAAGACCGTATTCGGATTCCGGCCGGAGGATATCGGGCCTGGCATCGAACACTCCTACGCATGGTGGATCTCCCACATCCATGAGGAGGATCGAGCTACCGTCGCACACGGACTGCACAATGCAGTGCAGCAGGGAGCATCGGAGTTCTCGGCCGAGTATCGCTTCCGCCGTCTCGATGGGTCATGGGCGAGGGTGGTCGAGCGCTGCTATATAGGACGGGATGAGGACGGCAACGCGGTGCGGATCATCGGTTCCATCATCGATCTCGATCGCCAGGGTCGCCGCGCCGTGCGCGTCGCGACCACTGCCGCTGCGCCCTCCCGGCCGCCCGTGCCGATCACGTCCGACGCAACGCTGGTCGCCTGGGTGGCAGGTGGCAGCGAGCGGGCATTCGAAGACCTTTACGAGCGACATGCATCCTTCGTCTTCACGGTCGCACAACAGCTCCTGCGCGAGACGGCGGAGACCGATGAGGTCGTCGCCGACGTGTTCCTGCAGATCTGGCGTGCGTCCGGGCAGTACGATTGCACCCGCGGTACGGTCTCGGCATGGGTCGCGAATATGGCGCGCGCGCGCGCCCTCGAGCGGCTGCGGAAGGCAGATCGACGCAGGCGACTGTCGGACGGACAACCTGCCGCCGACCCGCCTGTCACAGCCGGACCGGAGGACACACCACTGGATCCGGCGACGGAGGCGCTCCTGCAACGGACACTGGACCAGTTGCCCGAGCCGCAGCGCCGCGTGATCGAACTGGCCTACTTCAATGGTCTGTCCCATGCGGAAATCGCACGCAGGCTGGATGAGCCCCTCGGCACCGTCAAGACCCGCATGAGGGCCGGTCTGGAGAAATTGAGGAAGGGATTGGCAGGGCTCGACAGGGCCTCCTGACATCTGGCTCGGATCGTGCTATATTCAATACTGGCGCGGACTTGAAGGGTTCGCGCACCGCATCGGAGCCGGTCGTTCCGGGCCTGCAGTTGAGAGAAGAGCGATCATGGAGACACCGAACGTTCGACGTCCGATACCGCCCCGTGTGCGTCAGGGAATCGCCGCTGTGATCGTCGCGGGCGCCGGTTTTGCGATTTTCAC
>JBBSJG010000058.1:0-17212 GCA_038257485.1 Longimicrobiales bacterium
GACGTACGCGCTTGCAGCGGGCTTTATGGGCATCTGCGCACTGCTCTTCGTACTCATGCCTCGCACACTCATCGGACTGTACACCACCGATGCAGCCATCATCGCGCTCGGTGCGAAACTGCTGCTGTGTGCTGCCGCCTTCCAGATCTTCGACGGCGCGCAGGTCGCTGGAACCGGCGTTCTGCGCGGTGCGGCTGACACACGCGTGCCAATGGTCCTGGCCGCAGTGGGCTACTGGGTGATCGGCATGCCGATCGGGTATGCGCTCGCGTTTGGGTCCGGCATGGGCGCTGTCGGGATCTGGATCGGGCTCTCCGCCGGCCTCGCCCTCGTGGCCATCATGCTGCTCGTCCGCGCGCGCATCGTCCTCTGGCGAGCCCTCGAACCCGTGCGCTAAGCCCGCCGAAACAACGGCCGGCACCCGGCCGTACGGTTCGCGGGTTTCACTCTCCCCGTCACGGCACGGCCATGAACACATTCATGCACGACCTCCGCTTCGGCCTCCGGATGCTGCGCAAACAGCCCGGCTCATCGGCCATCGCCATCCTCGCACTCGCGCTCGGGATCGGTCTCACGACCATGATGTTCAGCATCGTGTATGGCGCGATGCTGCGAGGGCTCCCGTTCGAGAAGCCGGACCAGCTGCTCACCGTGTCGTCTACGGTCGCGGATGAGGGGCGCTTCGACATGTCGATGTCCATTCACGACTTCGTCGAGATGCGCGAGCTACAGACCTCCTTCGAGGACCTGTCCGCATCCAACACGATCACCGTCAATCTCTCGGACGGCACCAATCCCGAGCGGTACGACGGCGCATTGATTACGCCCGAGGCGTTCTCACTCCTGCGCGTTCGACCCTTCATGGGACGGGTGCTGCAGCCCGCCGACAATGTGCCGGGCGCGCCGGACGTTATGCTGATCAGTTACAGCGTGTGGAAGAACCGTTTCGCGAGTGATCCGCAGGTGATTGGCAGCGTACAGCGCGCGAATGGCCGTCCCACCACGATTGTGGGCGTGATGCCGGAGCGGTTCGCGTACCCCGAGAGCGAATCGATATGGCTGCCACTACGCGAGGATCCGTCCCGTGTGAAGCGTGGCGAAGGTGACCGCGTGGACGTGATGGGCCGTATCCGTGACGACGTGTCGATCGATGCCGCGGCGCTCGAGCTCAACGGCATCGCACGTCGTACCGCCGACATGAATCCCGAGACCAACAAGGGCGTCGGCGCGACCGTGAAGCCGTACATCGAAAGTTCGTTCGGCGAAGAGCCGATCACGCTGCTTTACACCATGCTGGGCGCCGTATTCCTCGTACTGCTGATGGCTTGTACCAATGTCGCGAATTTGCTGATCAGTCGGGCTGCCGCGCGCGCGAAGGAGGTCGGAGTCCGTACGGCGCTTGGTGCGTCGCGGTTCCGCGTCGTACGCCAGTTCATGGCGGAGTCGCTCATCATTTCTGCGATCGGCGCCGTGATCGGCCTGGGCATCGCGTATGCCGGTGCCCGCCTGTTCACGAATGCGATTGTCGACACCAATCCGCCGTTCTGGATCGATGTACAGATCGATGGCGGTGTCATCCTGTTCGTGTTCGCAGTCTCGCTCGTCTCGACCATGCTGGCCGGTGCGTTCCCGGCGTGGAGTGCGGCGCGGACGAGCGTGAACGAAGTGTTGAAGGATGAGGCGAGGGGCAGCTCGAGCCTGCGGCTGGGCAAGCTCAGTCGTGCCCTCGTCGTCTTCGAGATCGCGCTTTCCGCAGGCCTGCTGGTTGGTGCCGGACTCATCATCAAGTCGATCACGAAGCTCAGCACGATCGACTACGGATTCACGACACGCGCTGTGTTCACTGCCCGCGTGGCACTCACGCAGAGCGACTATCCCGATGCCGCCAGCCGGCGCCTGTTCTTTGAAACACTGGTGGATCGTGTGCGCGCAATACCGGGCGTACAGGATGTGGCGGCCACCACATCCCTGCCCGGGCGTGGCTCGGGCCGCACCTCCTTCGCGGTGGATGGTGCCGACTACGCCGACGGGAAGTATCCGTCCGCGGGGCAGCCGCAGGTCTCACCGCAGTTCCTTGATGCGGTCGGTATTTCGCTCGTGAGCGGGCGCATGTTCACGGCGCAGGACCGTGACGGTTCGCTCCCTGTCGCGATCGTGACACAGAGCTTCGCCCGCCGGCATCTTGGTGGCGCCGACCCCATCGGCCGCCGCGTTCAACTGCAGCCGGGCCGCGACAGTGATGAGCCGTTCCGCACGATCATCGGTGTGGCACCGGATGCATACATGAATGGTCTGACGGAGGATGACCAGTCCGCGATCATGATCCCGCTGTCGCAGTCCGTTAGCTACGGCGTTGCCATCATGGCGAGGGTGGAGGGTCGTCCCATGGAGATCACGGACGAGGTGCGGAAGGCAGTGGCGGCGATCGACCCCGACCAGCCACTGCATTCGGCCATGACACTGCAGGAATCCATTGATCGCAGCAACTGGTTCTACCGGGTGTTCGGCACACTCTTCATGTCATTCGGCATTGCGGCCTTGTTCCTCGCGTCGGTCGGGCTCTATGGTGTCATGGCGACCTCGGTGAGCCACCGCACGCGCGAGATGGGGGTGCGCATGGCGCTCGGTGCGAGTACGCGGGACGTACTCCGACTCGTCATGAACGAAGGCATGCTGCAACTGTCGATCGGGCTCGTGCTCGGGCTTGCATTCTCCCTCGCCGTATCTCGCTTGCTGAGCATGCTCCTCTTCCAGGTCACGCCGCGTGATCCGGGAACGTTCATCACCATCGGCATCGTGCTCGTGCTTACTGCGACGGTGGCCACGCTGGTCCCTGCACTGCGCGCGGCGCGGGTTCAACCGGTGCACGCGATGCGGGACGACTGATGCTCAGTTGCCCGCGGGCTGGTTCGGGGCCCGCGGTGCAGGCAGCGGACGGCGGATCGCACCGAGCGTCGCGCTGTCCGCCGCAATGGACCAGTCGATTGCTTGATAGGTGACCGTGTTGTCGCGGCGCATGTTGAAGAACAACACCGCGCGCACCTGCGGGTATTGGAGCTCGAGGTTGCCAAGCGCCTGCGAATACCACTCCGCCCTGTTCCCGCCGACACCCACGCTCCCGAACTCCGCGATCATGATCGGCTTGTTCAGTCCCGCGAGCGATGGATAGTGGCGCCCGAAGATTTCCGCGAACGTCCACCACTTCGACCAGTGGGCCACTGTCCCGTAGTTCAGTGCACCCGTCGCGACCCAGTCGACGTATTCATCACCTGGCCAGTACTGTTCCCATCCGGCATACGCGACGTGCGGTGACCAGACCCATACGACGTTTGTTGCCCCGGCGGCGTTGAACCTGTCGACGACACGGCGCCATGCAGCGATGAAGTGTTGCGGCTCGTTGTTCTGCGGGCCCCATGGGGACCGGTATGGATCATTCATTTCGTGCGCGAATCGAATCATGACGACATGATCGAATGCTGCAGCTTCGGCCGCCCACCGGTCGATGTAGAAGTCGTACTGTCCGGAGGCAATCGCCTGGAGTCCGCCACGATCCCGGTCGGCGCGCAATGGCAGTGATGGATGCTTGCTGTTCTCGAAATCCGTCAGCCATGGCTCCCAAGTAACGAGAGGGATCGAGCCGATCGCATGAATCGCGTCGAGCGTTGTACGCGGAAACTGCTGCACCGGTTTGTCGCCCCATGCTCCGTACATCTGTACGATCGCCATCGGGAACCGGGTGGCCCGTTCGAGCGCGAGCACACCATTCAGTGTCGCCGGAATTCCGTCGTCAAAAACGCCGAACAGGAGGGTGTCTGGCGCCATCGTGACCGCCGGGTCTTCACGGTAGCGCTCGAGCCATCCGAGCTCCTGAATGCGTCCCGGTCCGCGCAGCCGCAGTGCCGCACGATTCTCGGTGCGCCCGACGATACCGCCCAGCGTGTGCAGCACGCGCGCGAATGGCCCCTCGGACGCGGTGCCCGCAAAAATCAGCGCCAGGACGATGCCGACGCTGGCGATCATCGATGCGAGCGTCAGGGCTATGCGTTTACGACGTCGCATTGGATTGCTTCCAGCTGAATGTCATCCCAGGTCGCGCCCGTTGGCGGATTCCTCGCCTGCCATGCCGCGTAGATACCGCCGCCACTCAACGCGGCGGAGACCGTCGCAAACGCCATCATCCCCCACACTGCCTGACTGCTCAGCATGAGATTGCCCGCCGATTCTCGTAACAGTCTGTCATACAGTGTATAGCCGAGTGTAACGAAATAGGCGAGGAGCAGAAGGAGCGATGGCCATGCGAGTCGAAGGAAGCGCCCGCGCACTGCCTCCTTCGCAGTCGGGATGTAGGGAATGTCGGCACGGATGATGGCGAGCAACGTACCGTGCAGAAACACCGGCCAGCACGCAATCTTCAACATGAGCCCGCGCAGATGCAGGCCCCGCTCCCGGTCGCCGTCGCATAACCACTGCTGGCAGTACAAATAGATTGCGATGGCGACGATCGCCACGGGTGCGCCCATCGCGATGAATTCGCCGAACAGCATGGATGCCGGCTGCACCCCCGTCCACAGGTACACATAGGGAATCGCGAGATACATCGGCGCCGTGATCCCCGAGAGATAGTACGTGCCGATCGCGCCGTAGCTCAGCACCTGTCGCCATGAGAGGGACCTGGCGGCATGCGGCAGCTCCGCAAACATCACTTCATAGACGCCTCTCGCCCATTTCAGCTGCTGCTTGAAGAACGACCCGAGATCTTCCGGGACCAGTCCTCTGCTCACGACTTCCGGCACATAGACCGAGCGCCACCCGGCGGCGTGCAGGCGAATGGAGGTCACGAGATCTTCGGCAAGCCCGATCCCGTGGCCGCCGATCGATGCGAGTGCCTCCCGCCGGAACGTGCAGTTTGCACCAATTGCCACTGCCGCTCCGTGGCCGTAGAGGCCGACCTGGGTGGGGCCATAGAATGCGTATGTCTGATCCGCCGCGCCGGCCGCGGTGAAGGAACGGTGCTGGTTGTAGTACGCCTGCGCCACCTGTACGAAGCCCACGCTCGCGTCGGTGAAGTGCCCGAGGACGCGATGCAGAAAGTTCGGGAACGGCACATGGTCGGGATCGAGTACGAGGATAAAGTTCTCCGACGTTCGTGCGAGTGCAGCATTGATCTTTCCGGCTTTCGCGCCCGGCAGGTCGGTCAGCTCGAGCCACACCGCACCATGTCGCTCCGCTGTCTCACGGAACGCGGGGTTGCGCGTGTCGTCGAGCAAGTACGTCGTGTGCGGATACGAAATGTGTGAACATGCAGCCAATGTCTTCTCGAACATGGACAGTGGCTCGCCGGGCGAGCTGGTCGTGAACACGGCAACCGTCAGGTCGGACGGCGCGTCCATGTGGTCGGGAATGCGCATGCGCGCAACATTGATCCAACCGATGACAATCCGGCCCGCACCGTACCACACCGCGAGGCTGAGGACGACGAACAGAGGAACGTTCGCGACATGGTCCGCGCGAAACCACCAGTCTGCGAATCGGACGAGCAGCAACAGGCCGGCGCCGATCATCGCATGCAGCACCATCCGTCGCGCCGTGGTAATCGTCGGCGCGCGGCGCCACGTCAGGAGCCCCGGCGTCAGCGTGCGAACCACAGTATCGAGAGAGTGGCAGAGTTCACGTTGTAGAACGCCGATTCCCGATGTTCCGCGCGCAGTGCCAGGGAGGATCGTCGCCCGATCGGCATGTTCGCGGAGGCAGCAAGCGACCATGGCGAGAACGTGCGGGGTGCGAATGTGACAGGACGTCCATTACCTGGCGCAGAGACCGGTGCATCCTCGCGCCCGATGCCGTAGCTGCCATTGATCTGCATCGCGACGGATGCGATGCCATCCTTCGCGACGCCGCCGCCAACGCGAAGCTCGCCGAGCAGGCTGCTGGTGCGAACGTTCTCAGGTGTGTAGTACGGTGCATAGACCTGCCCGTTCCAGCGGCTTTCATCCGCATCCTGCCAGGACCCTGACGCACCCAGGCGCAGTGACCGTGCGACGGGGACCAGCATCCATGCGTACATCGTGCGTACATCCGTGCCGTCCTCATACCGCTCCGTGCGCGCGGCAACGACAGTGGCGAAACGGACGGCGGCAGATCGGTCGAATGCCGCTTCCGCTGCATTCACCATCACGACGGTGTCGATGCTCGCGACTGTGCCGTCATCGACGCGGCGTTCGACACCGGCGCGGACGACTGCTCCCGGCGCCACCCGCGCGGCCACTGAACCAGCGCCGACGAACACCGTCCGTTCGCGCGCCTCCACTCCCGCGTCCGCGCTGATGGACATGCGATGCTCGCCGGGCGCCCACCGTCCCGCCAGGCGCGCACTGCTCGTGAATCGCTGTGTGCCGCGTGTGTCCGATCTGCCGATCCCTGTCACGCGGGCCTGCAACGTGGTGGAGGGTGCGGGGTGGAAGCCCGCCTCAACGTGCGTTCCGCCGGTGCGAAGCGGTTGATTGTCCGACGATATGGCCTGGCCGACGCTCCCCCATGGTGAAAGCGCGCGCGCGAGCGACTCGCGCGCGGCGATAACCCCATCAGCGCCTGCGCCACCCGGATCTTGCCGGAGAACCTGCTGCGCGCGTGTCAGCCGTCGTGTCGCGATGAGGAACTGTGCGTAGTCGGTGCGCAGCGCGCCGTCGTTCGGCTTGAGTGTGAGCGCTCGCTCATATGCAGCGGCAGCCTTGTCCTGGTTCCCGGCCCAGTACAGCAGCTGGGCGCGCATCCAGTGCACGCCCGCATCATCGGGATGCGCGGCGAGGTGCCGATCCAGCGCGTGAGCGGCCTGCGTGAATTCACCGATGTCGCGGAGCCGCCTCGCTTCCGCGACCGGATCCGTCTGCTGCGCGGACACGCGCGCATGCGCGAGGAGGACCGGCAGTCCCAGTGTGCAGATCACACCGACCCGGCACAGCGCAGAACGACATGCACGGATCATTCGTCCGGGCCGATCTTATCGCGACCACGCTTGACCTCCGAGCGCTTCTTCTTCTCGCGCAGGCGATCCTCTTTCGCGCTTTTGGGCACCTTCGTGCGCTTGCGCGGTTTCGGAACGCGCAGTGCGCGTTCGAGCACGCCCGCAAACCGCGTCGTCACCTCTTCGCGATTCTGATGCTGACTGCGGCTTCCGGCAGACACGAGCCGCAGCACGCCGGATCCGTCAATTCGGGTTGCCAGCTTTTCCAGCAGGCGGCGCCGCTCGTCATCGCTCAATGCCGTCGAATTCGCGACGTTCCACGTCAGCTCGATACGCGTTGAGCTCGTATTGACGTGCTGGCCACCCGGCCCGCCCGACCGTGTCGCGCGGTAGTCCAGCTCGGCGCGAGGGATTGCGAGGTTATCGTTAATGCGCACTACGGTCTCGTCGATCATGTCGGTCATGGATCAGTCCCGGCGGTTGGCGTCACTTGCGCGGGCCACTGCCCGTAGTGAGTGTAAGATGAATCACGCGTGTGGAGAGGCATGTACCGTACCTGTATCTTCTGCTCCAAAGCCCTCGGCTGCAATGAGGCGATCGAGTATTTTCCGGTCGGATCCCGCCTCGCATTCGATGCGGCAAGGGGCCGCCTGTGGGCGATCTGTCCTCGCTGTACCCGCTCCTGGCGCCCATCGAGGAACGATGGGAGGCCGTGGAAGAGGCGGAGATCGCCTTCAGCCGTGCGAGACAGCGTGTTCAGTCGGAGAATATCGGACTCGCGAAGCTTCCCGATGGCACCCGCCTCGTCCGCATCGGCGACGCCCTTCCCGGCGAGCTTGCCGCGTGGCGGTATGGCTCGCAAATCGTCAAGCGCCAGCGCAACCTCTATCTCGGCATTGGCGCATCGCTCGCCGCGGGCGGCGCCGTCGTTGCCGGTCTACCGCTCCTCGCCGGCGTCGGTGTGCCGTTCGGTGCGGTTCAGCTGGTCGTCCAGGCCACGTCGGCCGTGTCCCGGCATCGCTCCAGGGAGCGCGTGGTGCTGCGTCTGCCCGGTGCCGAATCGCCGACCGGTTCTCCACTTGTGTTGCGACGGAAGCATCTCGGCAATGCACGGCTTGGTCGACATGATGACCAGTTGAGTATCTCGGTTGCCAAACCGCTCGCCAACGATCGACCCTGGTATCAGCGGGCCCAGCCTCGATCCTGGCACCTCGAGTACGGGGACCGCATCGAACTCAGTGGACGTCATGCACAGACGATCGCGGCCAGGGCCATGGTGGATCGAAACTCGAATGGCGCGTCCGCCTCCGACGTCACAAAGGCACTCGAGCTACTGCATGACGCCGGTTCGGCGGACGCATTCATCGCGAAAGTGACGCATTGCCCGACGAGCCGCCAGCCGACGAGTCGCCTTAGACGATTCCCTGGAAGCTGCCGTCGAGCAGACAATCGACGGCTTCGGCAAACGATGTCGCACGGTGGAAGTGTTCCGACACGGGATCAACGACATCATAGTGCCAGGGGTCCAACGCCTCGATCAGCACGGCGTTCGCGCCGGCTTCGAGTGCCGGGTTCACATCACTGCGCATGCTGTTCCCGATCATCCACACGGCCGCTGCATCCGTTACGCCGAATGTCGCGAGTGCTGCGACGAAATCCTCGTGTCCCTTGTGCAAGGCGATGCGAACTTTCGCTTCCGGCACGATATCGAGAATTCCGACATCCCGCAGACACCCCATCTGGTACGGCGCGTCCCCTGACTGCGTGTAGAGCACAGTCGGATAAACAACGGCGAGGCGGCGCAGCGCGTCGAGAGCGCCGGGGAAGGCGGGCGGCGTTCCTGCCACAGCGCGACCGATTGCGGCGCATTGCTCGGCAATCGCCTCATCCAATGCGTGTCCCGCGCGCACTCGCAATTGTTCGTAGGTCTCGCGGAAGGCGTGCTCCAGTCGCTGCGGCCCAAACCCGTACGTCTCGCGCATGGAGGGATCGATCTCGTCCTGATGCAGACGCTCCGCTTCCGCCGCAGTGAATCCAGCAGCTTCAAGCAGTTCGAACAACCGTCGCCGTGCGCCACTGAATCGCGGCGACGTATCGACAATCGTGTCGTCGAAATCGACCAGGACGAGTTGGACTGCAGTCTTCAACGCGCGCGCGGCTCCACCACGATCTCGCGACCGATGCGGAATCGGAACTTGGGATCCTTCATGCCGGCCGCTGTGAGCACGGGATGCAGCAGCGCGTAGAGGGCGTCCGCGCTATTGACTGCAGGCTGCTGCGATGTGCGCAGATGGTTCATTGCCTGGATCTTCATGTTCTCCTGCACCAGACCAAGTGCACGGTTCTGGACTTCTGTACGGCTGTTGTCCGTCAGCCGCGTCCATCCCACGGTCGTTTCGATTTCGATTCGCTCCAGGTCGGGCGACACCGTGTAGAGAACGGGTTGCGGGACCGTCACCTCGATGATCCCGTCAGGCATCAGCGTGATACGATCCGGCGTGATCTGTGACACCGGGAAGCCATAGTGTGCCTGCCCCGGCGCGCGCACTGTGACCGTTGTTGACCCGACGGACAGGTTGAGCAGGCCGGGCAAAAGGCGGAGTGTATTTTCGATCCTCGCCTGCGACGTCAGATCGAGATAGCCCGTCACGAGGAATGACGCTTTCGACTCCCTCTGGATTGCTGCTGTCACCACGCCGTCGACGACAGTATCGGTGATTCGCGGCCGGATTCGCCACAATACGAACGCGATGACGGTTGCAGCGATGATCACAATCCCGGGTGCTGCAATCCACCAGCTGCCGTATCGATGGCGGTTTGCTGTCCGGGCCGCGGGTTCAGCGCCGCCGGGTGATGCGTCGGTCATATTGTGCTCATCCAGTTCGCGTCATCGAGCACCGCACGGATCTTCCGCACGAGCTCGGCAGGCGTGAAGGGCTTCTCGATAAAATGGATCGGCAGCAGCCCATCTGCCGGTGTGAATGCGTCCGCCGTGTATCCCGACATGTACAGTACTTTCATTCCTGGTGCGATGACGGCCATGCGCTCGGCCAGTGCGCGACCGCCCATTTCCGGCATGACGACATCCGTGATCATCATGTCCGGCGCTCGGTCGAGCGTCGCCACGAGCTCAATCGCGTCTGCACCGTGCGTGGCCGTGAGCACGCGGTATCCGTTGCGCTCCAGAATCCTCTTCGCGAGGGCACGAATGGCAGACTCATCCTCCACCACAAGCAGGAGCTCGCTCCCGCCAGTGTCGCTCGCACCGCTCGACGCGACACGGCCTGCGTGCGCCGACCTTGCCGTACGTGGCAGGTAGATGGTGAACGTCGAACCTTCGCCTACCGTACTCTCAACGTCGATACCACCCCTCGCCTGCTGGATGATCCCGTACACCGTTGCAAGGCCGAGGCCCGTACCCTGACCGATCGGTTTCGTCGTGAAGAACGGCTCGAACACGTGCGTGATGGTTTCCGCGGACATGCCGCAGCCGTTGTCGCGAACGGACAGACGGCCATAACTGCCTGCCGACAGCCCGAGTGGCCTGGCCTGTGCCACATCCAGCAACACCGTGTCCACACGGATGTCGATGGTCCCCGCGTCCTCGAATGCGTCACGTGCGTTCACTGCGAGGTTGAGCAGTAGCTGCTCCAGCTGCGCCATATCGGGATCGACCCAGACGTCGGACGCGAGGTCTGTTCGCAACGTGATATTCTCGCCGATGAGACGTCTGAGCATCTGATCGACGTCGCGCGTAACTGCCGAAAGATCATTCGGCCCAGCAGCAACGACGCGGTAGCTGCTGAACGCGAGAAGCTGGCTTGTGAGGCGTCCGCCCCGTTCGACCGCCTTCTGTATTTCCAGGATGTCCGACCGACTGCGTGACGTCTCGTGATCGTCGTCATGCAGCAGATCCGCATACCCGCTGATCGCAGTCAGGAGGTTGTTGAAATCATGCGCGATGCCACCCGCAAGCCTGCCGATCGCTTCCATTTTCTGCGCCTGCATCAATTGCTTCTCGAGATCGCGATGCGTCGCTTCACTCGACCGGAGCGCGCGCTCCGTCAGTACTGCGTCCGTGATATCGCGGACCGCACCCTCATAATATTCGATGGTGCCTCGCTCGTTCCGGATCGCGCGCGCGGCCTCATGGACCCAGCGCTCGGTGCCGTCGGGTGCGGTCAGGCCCCACACGATCTCGAGAACACCGTCGGTCTGCTCCATGGCATCCTGCCACTGTCGCCGCACAACCGGATCGATCACCTCGCTGACTCTCGCCTCCCGCAGCGCGTCGGTATCCGTGTGCCCCATTACAGCGAGGAATCGGGAATTCGTATCGAGGTAGCGGCCATCCGGCAGTGATCGATACAGACCCACGGGTACGCGACGGAACAGCGAGCGATAGCGTTCTTCGCTGTCCCGGAGGGCACTGTTCATTTCCTGCGCGTGAACACTGCCCTCGTGCAGCTGACGCGCCATGACGTTGAACCCGCGTGTCACGTCGGCGAGTTCGTCGTTCTCGCTTTCCATGACCCGGGCCGAGAAGTCGCCGGCACCGACGCGCGTTGTCGCGCCGGCAATCGACTTCAGACGGAGGACGACTCGGCGGTACAGGAGTCCGAGTATGAGAAACGCGGTCAGGAGAATGATGACGCCGATTGCCGAGCTGGTCAGCAGCAGCAGCTTGACCCGCCCCGTGTTCTCTGCAGCCAGGCTGGCGTACCGGCCTTGGCGCATCGCAATGAGGCTGAAGAGCGCGGTCCGGAGGGAATCGACCTGTGCCCGCCTCCGCAGCATCACCTGCCCGATGGTGGACGGTCGTTGCAGAGAGGCCTCCACCAAGCTGTGCAGGTCCTTGATGCGCGCTGCCGCCATTCGCTCTGGCACAGGCAAGTCGCGGCCGATGTAATGGGAGATATCGGTATGGACGGAGTCGCCCAGCGAACGGAACGCCGCCTGACGATCCGGGTGGACCTGGCCGTCCCGGGCTTCATCGATCTGGCGACGTACCAGCCGCACGATGCGATCTGCGGTCCGCTGATCCTCGAGCAGGACGCGCGTCTGGAGTTCCAGTACGTCGATTAGCTGGCTCGTGCTCCAGAGCACTGCTGCAACGCCGGCGATGGTCATCAACGAGAGTGCCGCCGCTGCGACCGTCAGCAGCCGCGCGATGGTCCAGTGCTGTTTCACCGGATACTGTCTCGCGGCAGTGTGACCGATCCTGCTGTCGTGATCACTCCCAGGTAAGGTTCGCGCGGCACGCTGTGCGTGGAATCGAATACGACCGCACCAGTGGCTCCGGTGAACGCCTCCCGTTTATGACCGAGTGAGTTCAGGTAGGATCGCACTGCGCTGCGGCTGCGTGCTCCGTCCGCGAGGGCCTGACACGCAAGACCCACCGCGTCGTATACCAGCAGCGCCTCTCCCCCCGTCGCCATTCCTGCCGTCGTCAGACGGGTTCGTACCCGTTCGATCGCTTCCCCCGGTGCAGTGGGATCGACCATGCGAACGAATCGCACGCCGGTGTACTCGCCGTCCGTGTTGGTGGTCAGCCTCGGCGCGTCGATGCCGTCGCTCCCAATGAGTTGGAGACCGGGGATCG
This sequence comes from Longimicrobiales bacterium, assembly GCA_038257485.1. Lineage (GTDB taxonomy): Bacteria > Gemmatimonadota > Gemmatimonadetes > Longimicrobiales > RSA9 > DASUXU01. The sequence continues at coordinate 12,564 of JBBSJG010000058.1, forward strand.
ACTGACGTAGCCGGGGGAGCAGCTCACTCAGGGGGTACATGCGGCCGAGCCAGACCAGGCGACGCGGACTTGCCGAGATGATGTGGTCCGCGAGCGGCGCCACATCATCCGCGTCGACATTGTCCGAGAAGGCGATCGAGGGCGGTGCCGCGCCGAGTGCTCGCCCAAGCTCCGCGAGCAACGCGCGGCCATAGTCATCATTCACGTAGGCGACGACGAAAGCGCCGGTATCGCGCTGAATGATCCGGGCGAGGAAGCGCGCCTGGACGCGATCATCGGGCACGAGCCTGAACATGTTCTCGCCGACTTCGGAATAGGCTGGGGCAGTCGTGGTGGGCGCGAGCTGGGGCAGGCCCGCCGGCTCGTATATCCGGGCGGCTGCGATGCTGGCACCGCTGTTCGCATGCCCTACCACGATCCAGATGTCGGGATCGTCGGCATAGTGGTCAGCGGCAGCGACTGCCTCCTGCACCGGCTGAGCGCCACTGACTGGCGAGAAACGTAGCGCGATCACGCCATCCTCGCAGTAGTCCTCTGCTGCAATACGCGCCGCGGTTTCGACGCTGCCGCTGACGACCACCCCGATATGCGCGCGGGGTTCGGCCCGGCAGCCGGCTGTGAGCACACCCGCGATCACGGTGGTCCAGTACAATGTCTTCAAATAGACACGTCCTGATTCTGGGGCGTGGCAGGCCCGCCGGGCGACGGCGGATCCACAAACTAACGCCTGCGCAGTGGCGCGGCCAAGGCCGCCAGAGGAAGGATCTCGTCGGGGGCAGACATTTTGCCTAACTTTATGGCTGAACCCGAACTCGGATGGGAAATGGCCTGGAATACAGAGGACTCGCGCGAGCTTTACAACATCGACGGCTGGGGCATCGGCTACTTCGATATCAATGAACGCGGCCGCGTGACGGTTCATCCGACCAAGGAGGCCGCCCGGGGTCTCGATCTCTTCGAAATCGCGCGTGACCTCGAAGCGCAGGGCATGCAGCTGCCGCTCCTGCTTCGCTTCTCGGATATTCTGCAAACGCGCATCCAGAGTCTCACGGACAAATTTCAGTCCGCGCTGACCGAGTTCGAGTACACTGGCGAGTACACGATGGTGTACCCGATCAAGGTGAACCAGCAGCGCCATGTCGTCGAAGAAATCGTCCGGTACGGCGAACCGCATGGCGTCGGCCTCGAAGTCGGCAGCAAGCCAGAACTGCAGGCGGTGCTCGCGCTCACGGAACGCACGGACCATATGATCGTCTGCAACGGCTACAAGGACGAGGAATACATCCGCCTCGCACTGATGGGGCAGAAGCTCGGGCACACGGTGCTGATCGTCATCGAGAAGATCTCGGAAGTGGATATCCTCCTGAAGCTGGCGAAGGAGATGAGGGTCAAGCCGACGGCGGGTGTGCGTATCAAGCTCTCGTCGACGGGCGCTGGCCGCTGGTCGGAGACTGCAGGCGAGAAGAGCAAGTTCGGACTCAATTCATCCCAGCTCATGCGTGTCATCGAGAAGTTCAAGGCCGCCGATTCCCTTGATGTGATCCAGATGATCCACTTCCATCTCGGCTCACAGATCCCGGACATCCGGATCATCAAGCTTGCCATGATCGAAGTCGCACGCTTCTACATCGAGCTCCGCCAGCTCGGTCTCGGCATCGAGTACGTGGATGTCGGTGGTGGTCTCGGTGTCGACTACGATGGCACACGTTCTACAGGCTCCGCATCGGTAAACTATTCCGTGCAGGAGTACGCCAACGACATCGTTTACACACTCGCGGAATCCTGCCGTGAGAACGACCTGCCGATGCCGCACATCATCTCGGAGTCCGGCCGCGCATTGAGCGCGCACCATGCCATGCTGCTCATCAATGTCGTCGACCTCGAAACACAGGTCGAGCCCGACGTCCTGGAAGTGCCGGAGGGCGCACATGCGCTCGTGCACGAGATGTATGCGACGTTCCGCGAACTCGAACACCGTTCCCTGCGCGAAGTGTATCACGACACTGTGTTCAACAAGGAACAGGTTGTCCAGCTCTTCAACAGCGGCGTGCTCTCCCTGGAGGAACGTGCTGTAGCCGAGCGACTGCACCTCTCCATCATGAACCGTGTCGCCGTGGTCGCCGCGCGCGATGTGGAAGAATACGAGGACATCCTGCCCGAAGTCGGCGCGATTCTTACCGACCGCTACTTCTGTAATTTCTCGCTCTTCCAGTCGCTTCCCGACTCCTGGGCGATCGACCAGATCTTCCCGATCATGCCCGTCCATCGTCTGGACGAGGAGCCGACGCGGCGTGGCACACTTCAGGACATGACCTGCGACTCGGACGGCAAGATCGATCGGTTCGCCGGATGGCGGACTACGAAGCCGAACCTGGAGCTCCATGCGTTCAGCCATGACGAACCCTACATCCTCGGGATCTTCCTCACGGGCGCATACCAGGAAATCCTCGGTGACATGCACAACCTCTTTGGCGATACGAACGCGATCCACATCAAGCTCACCGATGCCGGCTACGAGATCGGGGATATGGTGCATGGCGACACGGTCACCGAAGTGTTGAACTACGTGCAGTTCAGCGCTCAGGACCTCGTCACGACGTTCCGTCGCAAGGTCCAGAACGCGAAGGGGCTGACGCGTTCGGAGGCCAATGCATTCATCGCCGACTATGTCGACGGCCTCAACGGCTATACGTATCTCGAGGACGAAACGACCGTTTTCGAAGACTGACGGATGCGCGACCGCCCCGGATCGGCCCTGCTGGCACGCTCTGTGACATCAGGCCCGCCATGACCGACGTCATGGAACACGATCCGGCCGCGCCCACTGCGCAGCCAGCCCGTCTGGGTATTGTCACGGGTCCCGGCACGAGTGTCAGTGCTGGCGGACCCCATGGCACGGTCGCGCTCATGCGTGCCCTGGATGTGATCGGCATCCGCCCCATCCAGGCGCCCGCGCTGGACGACCTCCTCGACGGTGGCATGCACGGCGTCATCCTCGCGTCCCCGACATCGTACCATCTGCCACAGGCACTCGCTGCAATCGAACGGGGCATCGCCGTGTTCTGTCAGAGGCCGCTCGCATGTGATGCGCGCGAGACACGGACGATGATCGACGCCGCGCGCACCGCGAATGTGTTGCTCGGCGTGGACATGTCGCTGCGCCAGACCGAGGCCATGCGCGTACTGCGGTCAACCGTCCAGGCGGGTGAGCTCGGTGACATCTACGCGGTCGAGCTCATCTACCACAATGCGCTGGGCCCCGAAAACGCGTGGACCGCCGACCCTTCTCTCGCGGGTGGCGGTTGCGTGCTCGACTCTGGCATGGTGCTCATCGATCTTACGCTGTGGGCGCTCGGATTCCCGCAGGTCACCGATGTTTCCAGCAGGCTCTTCTGCAAGGGGGACCGCATCCTCCGTCCGGCGTCAGCAGCGGACACCTCGGCGGCGGTGCCGATCGTCGAGGACTATGCGAGCGCGATCCTCGATCTCGATACCGGCGCAACGGTCCATCTTGCATGTTCGTGGGATCTGCCCGCTGGTCAGAACGCGCGCATCGAGGTCACATTCTACGGCACGGACGCTGGCGGCACGCTGCGCAATATCGACGGCTCCTATCACGACTTCACGGCGGAGATCTTCCGCGGCCCGAGCCGTCACGTGCTCTCCAGGCCGCCCGATGCATGGGCCGGCCGTGGCGTCGTCGCCTGGGCGGATGCACTCGGTCGCGGCGCGCGCTACGATCCATGGGTCGAGGGTGTCATCGATGTCGCGCGCGCCGTCGACCGGATTGCAGGCAAACTCTGACAGAGATTCCGCAACTCGACCTGTTCGGAAACGTCATCGGCGGCGACCGCAATGCGCACGACGCGCGGATCGTCGACACTGCCCCCGTGCCGCCCGACCTCGCACGCATCACGTCACACATCCCGCCATCCGTGCGCATCGGCACGTCATCCTGGTCGTTCCCCGGCTGGGCAGGCATTGTCTATGACGGTGACTACTCTGAACGGCAGCTCGCGCGTGACGGCCTCGCCGCCTACGCGAAACATCCCGCACTCCGTGCAGTGGGCATCGACCGCAGCTACTACGCGCCTCTGGAAGCCGACGCGTACGCGTCGTACGCAAGGGCCGTCCCCGAGGACTTCCGGTTTCTCGTCAAGGCAGAGCGGCTTCTCGTGCTCCCCGATATCGATGTGCCACGAGGCGGATCGATCCACAACGACCGCTTTCTCGACCCCGACTACGCCACGGAAGTCATCATCGATCCGATCCTGCGAGGGCTCGGTGACCGTGCAGGACCCATCCTGTTCCAGTTTTCACCGATGCATCCCCAGCGCGTCGGCGGGCCCGACGGCTTCGCCATTAGACTGCGAGAGTTCCTGACAGCACTGCCGCGCGGTCCGCTCTACGCTGTCGAGCTGCGCACACCCGAACTCTTCACGCCCGCGTATGCGGATGCACTCGATGCTGCTGACGCCGTGCACGGCTATACGGTACATGGCAGCATGATCCCGCTGCAGCGGCAGATCACCCTGCTGCGCGCGCGTGAACAGCGCGCGCTCGTCATCCGTTGGATGCTGCACACGCGCCACGGCTACAACGAGGCACGCGCTGCATACACACCGTTCAACCGGATCGTCGATGCCGAC
>JBBSJG010000059.1:0-17121 GCA_038257485.1 Longimicrobiales bacterium
GAGGATCGTGAGGGCGAACGAAACGGTCACAAAGAGTACGATGCCAGCCGCCGCGCCAATGAGGACGACGAACAACCCTCCGGAGCTCCGTCGTCTGCGCGGTGCGGCTGGCTCAGTGGGATCACGCGTCGCATCATCCGACGTTGCGCCCTGCCATTCGGCTGCGCGTTCCTCGAGTGTGACGGGTGACGGATCCCAGGCATCACTGCCGCGATCCCATTGTGCGAGGATTGCAGCATAGGCGGCGGTGATTGCAGCGGTCATGGTGCAGAAGATGATCGGCAGCGTTGGAATGAGTGCGACGGCGAGTGCGTCCGCCGAGCCGCGCAGTGCGAGGGGAATCGCGAGGCAGAGAAGTGGCAGCGGCAGGACCGCAGCAGTGAATGTGAGTAAAGCCGCGAGTGTGCGCAGTGCGCGAATGCGCGTGCGTGTGCGATCGCGCACACTTTCGAAAGGTCCTGTCCCCGCAATGAGCGACGGTGTGTCGCGCGCGCTGTCGAGTGCAACCTCGAGCAGCAGTCGCATGTCATAGCCGAGTGCACGGCCACGCCGGGCCACATCGAGCACGCGTGCCGCGTTGAGGATGGCGCTCAGGAAGATGAAGAGGCCGACTGTAATGAGGATGCCGATCGTGCCACGAATTTCGCGGTCGGTGGCGGGCATCCCGAGCAGCAGCCAGATCATGGGCGGTGCGATGAGCACGGTTGCAATCGCGGCGCGTGCGCGAACGACGCGCAGTCTGCCATGCAGCATGTCCAGGCCCGGTGGCGGCCACTCGATGGATTCCGTCACGACTCCTCCAGTGCTTCGACGACAGCGTCCATGACCGCGCGATGACGCAGGATGCGTTTGTGTCCGAGTGCAGGCAGCACGCGGTGCTCGGTGTCGGCGAGCCATGCCGACGTTGGCGGCACCAGGCGGGTGTCCCAGGGCGCGCGGAAGCTGATGGTACGCACGTGCGGCGGATGTGCATGGGCCTGCAACTCGCGCAGGAACGGCGACGACGGTCTCATCTCGGAGGCGCCGGGTCCCCACCCGAGCCAGGCCAGCCATGTACCGCGATGCGGCGTCGCGAGAAAGATGGCGGTGCGGATGCGCGCATCGTCATGGTGCGCGAGATACCATCGCAATCCCAGTCCACCCATGGAATGTGCGACGACAGCGAGGTCCGTGTGACCGCTCGCGGCCACCAGTGTGTCGAGTGCCTGCGCGATCTCGGCGGCGTGCTCGCGGTTGCTGCCAAACGGGTCGATGAACGACACGGTCGCCACGTCCTGTGCGGGCCAGCCTCGTGCGCGCAGATGGTTTGCGAGCGGATGCAGCACGGAGTGGTCATCCTTCCATCCCGGAACGAGAAGCACGGCGGGTCGCATCGCAGTCGCGTGCACGGTGCAGTACGAGTCAGCGCAGGAGCGACATGCCGAGTACGGCCAGGGCGATCTCAGCGAATGTAAAGGGTGCCTTGATGAGGAAGAACAGCACCATCTCGTGGGTCTTTGCGGGCGCACCGCGCGCGTGAACGCGTTCGAGGTAGAGCGCATGCTGACGCGACCGTGTGAGCACAAGTGCGACGGCGAATGCGAGGGCCAGGCCGGTGGCGTATAGCACCCAACGGTCGATGCCTGCGAGTGCGAAGGCGATCCCGATCGTGAGTGCGGCGGCGACGCTGACCAGCGGGCCACCCCATCCGCCGATTGGCTCGACCGGCGCGCGCGGGGAGGGGCGGTGCGCCGCGGCCCCGGGGTCACTGGTCCGTGTCGGGACAGGGTCGCGCAGACGTGGCGGCGCGGCCACAGGCTCGATCGGAGGGGGCGGTGACGGAGGCGGTGACGGTTCGACGACGGCCTGGGATGCTTCGATGTACTTCTGGCGGGGGTGTTTCGGCTGGTCCGGGTAGAGGAACTGGACCTGCCCGCTGGTGACCAGGGGTCGGATGGCGTCGCCTATGTACGGCTCACTGCGATTGAGAAGGATCGACAGATCGCGCACGGAGAGAGGCGCTCGCGCGCACAGTGCGACGATGAGGCTCGCGAACAGTGCGGGGTCGAGACGTTTCCGCTCGCGCGCCGGGTGGGCGGCTACCAGCTGATCTCGCCCTGCTTTGACGTATCGATCTCGGTCGCATCGCCCGTCTTGAACAGGAACGCCTCCATGTTTGCGGTGAGGAACTCACGCGCGGGCTTGTCGCGGACATCGAGTCCGTTGTGGTTGATCAGGGCCGTCTGGTACCGTAGCCACTGGTCCCAGCAACGCTGGCAGATGGAGGCGAGGATGCGCTCACCGAGCTCGTTGCGGAGCGGTGGCCGGGCAAGCTGCGGGCCGGGCAGGCCGCAGCGAACACACTGGATATCGGGCTGTGGTTCTGACATGGAGTCCTCTCACGTAGTGTCGATCTTCGTGCATGGCTACCCCCGAGCATGCGGCGGGTGCCTGCTCAGAATGGAATATTCATCGCTGAGCCGCAGAGGATGACGCACGAGCCGGCTCCGCTCCAGCGATCCAGTCGATGACATAGCGAACATCTGCCAGCGACGACCGATAGGTCAGCACGCACATCCGAATTGCATACTGGCCCTGCACGCGCGTTGAGGAGACCATCGCCGTTCCCGACTCCATGAGCCTGCGCACCAGTTTCTCATTCAACGTATCGCTGTCCGTGCCGACCGGTACGCGGCGCCGGAAGCAGACGATGCCGAGGCGCGCGGGCGTGACGAGCTCGAGTGCATCATTCTCACGGACCATCATTTCGGCCGCCGCCGCAAGATCGATCGTGTAGTCGATGGTGTCACGGAATGCGTCGACGCCGAAGTAGTTGAGTGACAGCCATATCTTGATGGTACGCGCGTAGCGCGTGAGCTGGATCCCGTGCTCCGAGAAGTTGACGGGTGCATCGCTGGACTCTTCGATGATCGTATCGCGCAGGTAATCCGCCATCACGTGGAATGCCTGCCGCAGCAGTTTCGCGTCGCGCACCAGGAGGCAGCCCACCTCGAACGGCTGGTAGAGCCACTTGTGCGGATCGAGTGTGACGGAGTCGGCATTCTCGATGCCATCCAGCAGTGCGCGTCCGCGTTCGGTGAGCACGGCGAATCCGCCGTACGCCGCGTCGACATGCAGCCACATATTCTGCGCGCTGCAGTATGTGGAGAGATCGCGAATCGGATCGACGGATCCAGTGCTCGTCGTGCCGCCGTTGGCGACGACGAGAAATGGATCGAGTCCGGCGGCGCGGTCATGTGTAACCGCGCGTTCGAGCGCGCTCATATCGATACGCTCTTCGCGGTCAACATCGATCACACGCAACTGGTCGTCGCGGAACCCGAGAATGCGTGCCGCGCGTGCAATCGACGAATGTGTTTCGCTCGATGTGTAGATGCGAGCTGCATCACTGTGCCCGTGGTAGCGGAGCTGTCGCGCGCATGCGAGGGCGGTAAGATTGGCCGCGGATCCACCGCTTACGAGAAGCCCACCGGTGGCATGAGGCAGGCCGAGCCAGTCGCGGAACCATTCGATGACTCGCATCTCCATCTGTGACACGCCGGCGGATGCCAGCCACGTGCCCTGAAACACGTTTGTGCCGGTCGCGATCAGGTCACCAAGAACGGACGGCCACGTGGCATTGCCCGGAACGAATGCAAAAAAACGCGGATGATCGGTGCGCGCGCCGCGCGGCACGATGTCGTGCAGAAGGTGGTCGAGCAGCGCGTCGAATCCTTCGGCGCCTGCGCCGATCGCCGGCGGATGCGGCGCAATGACGCGCTCCATCTCGTCTCTGCCGGCGCCGTCCCAGACCGGTCGGTCGCGAATGGACGTCTGCCACTCCACCATACGATCGATGACGGCGTAGCCCATGCGTCGCATCGTGTCCGCGTCGAGCTGCAGCGGCGGTTCGTGGTTGCCATTCATGCGCGGAGTGTAGTGATGCGGCGCGAAAATGCAAACGCCCGTGACATCGCTGTCGCGGGCGTTTGAATCGGGCGTCGGGCGAGTGCTAGTACCGGTCGCGACCGCCGCCGCCGCTGCTGCCGCCGCTGCTGCCGCTGCTGCCGCGGCCACCACTGCCGCCGCGACCACCACCACCACCGCCGCCGTAACCGCCCCCTCCGCCTCCGCCATAGCCACCACCACCGCCGCTGCTGCCACCGCGGCCGCCACCGCCACCACCGCCGCCATAACCGCCGCCGCCGCCGCCGCTGCCCCGCGGGGGCTCAGCCGGAGGATTGAGGCGCACTACGCTGGCAGCCTTCGGGCCCTTCGGCTCTTCGATGACTTCGAAATCCACCTCTTCGCCTTCGTAGAGGACCTTGAAGCCGTTGCCATCGATCGCGCTGTAGTGCACGAACACGTCCGCGCCACCTTCGCGCTGCAGGAAGCCGTAGCCTTTTTCCTGCGAGAACCACTTGACGGTACCATTGGTACGAGCCATCGCTTGAACTCCTGACTGGAATTTTGGAACTGGCGGCCGGACTGGTGCGATGTACCGGTCATGGGCCGATGCTGCGGATGAGTCATGCGCCCGCAGCACGCGCAACAACAAAAAGGGACCTACGATGAATCGCAGGTCCCGCTTGGAAAAACGTCCGCCCGCGTATGGCTATTTTCGCAGCCACACCGCTGCCTTGAAGCGCTCCAGTCGGTACCGCCGGATGCACCGAATGGAACAATAGAAATCACGAAATCCAATGTCAAGAATCCTGCCACCGGCTCAAAATTGACGATGGGCACGCGGTGCGCTAGCGTGAACAGCTGAGCCAGGGCGTCGCGTCCACGGGTGTGAATGAAGGCATTTGAAGGGGCATGAAACAATGGCAAAGTCGAAGAGTGGGCCGTACACGTTCCGGGTGTCGGACGCGCTGGAGGTGCCGCTGCGAGGGCATATGCTTCGGCTCCGCCTGACGGAGGGCGCGCCGTCGATGGGAGACCTGGGTGTGGGCAGGGTTCTGCGACTGCGGTCGCCGGACGGTGAGACGCGGGACGTCCCGATCCTCGCGCATTCGGCGACGGGTGGCAAAGCCAGCCAGAAGCGGCTGGATGAGGTGCGTGAGCTGGACGTGATCGTGGACAGCAACCTCGTGCTGCAGGGTTCACCTGTCACGATCGGATGGCACGCGACGGGCCCGGTCGAAGGGTGACCACGCCGGCCCCGATATTCCTGACGGGGGCGACGGGCTTCATCGGGGGGCGTGTCGCTGCAAAGCTCGTGGCGCGTGGGGACCGGATCCGCTGTCTCGTGCGGAATCCTGCCGGGGCAAAGGCCCTGACCGATCTCGGTGCGGAACTCGTGGCAGGCGATGTGACGGACCGTGCTGCGCTGGCCCGGGGGATGGGGGGCGCTGCCGCAGCGATCCACCTTGCAGCCATCTACGATGTCGGTGTTGTGAACGTGGCGGCGTTGCAGCGGACCAATGTGGATGGTACGGCTGCGTTCCTGGCGGCAGCCGCGGATTCGGGAGTGACGCGCGCGGTCTATGTCTCGTCCACGGTTGCGCTCGGGCCGGTCGACGCGGGGATCGGCGACGAATCGTCGCGGAACCACGGTCCGTTCCGTTCGGCGTATGAGCGCACAAAAACGGAGGCCCACGCGCTCGCCTTGAGCGCGCAGGAAGCAGGCGCGCCGCTCATCGTCGTATGTCCTGCGTACGTCTATGGTCCTGGTGACAATGGCCCCGGAGGCCGGTTCCTGAGGGACCTGATGCGACGCCGCGTGCCGGGACTTCTCACGCGGCCCGCGTGGTTCTCGTTCGTGTATGTCGACGACGTCGCAGACGGGATCATCGCGGCGTTGGACCGCGGCGAATCGGGGAGCACATATGTGCTGTCAGGCGAGGATGCGACGATCAACGGTTTCGCTGCGAAGGCGGCCGCCGCCGCCGGCGTGGGGCTCCCGCTCCTCCGGTTTCCGCCCGTGATGGCGAAGGTGACGGGTAGTGTGCTGGACGTTGTGACGCGGGTGACCGGGTTGTCGTTCCCGATCACGCGCGAGAACGTCGATACCGCTGCGGGTCACCGCTGGCTCCACTCGCATGCGAAGGCGACGGCGGAACTGGCGTGGAGCCCGCGCGGTCTTACGGAAGGTCTGTCGGCGACGATGGCGTGGGTGAAGTCGAACGCGGCTGCCACTTGAGGTAGTCGAACGGTGCGTGACACGCGCGGCACCAATATGTGGACACGGAGAGCTGCGGTCCGAACGGCGAGTGCAGCTCGGTCTGCGCGGCATTCAGACAGAACGGGCACTCCACGTGTTCCGGCAGATCGTAGTCCGAGGCGTTTTCAGCCAATCTTCCAATCCATCTTCACGGCGTTGGCTCAATCCATCAGGAATGCGCGGTTCTTGTCGCCGCGCAATTTTGCGATGGTCTCCTCGTCGGGTGTCGACGTCATCGTGCGCCGTGTGGCTTCGTCGAAGCCGTCCCATGCCGGCTCGATGTTGCTGGCGACGGCGGGCTCGCCGACCGCGGCAAGGAGCGGTGCAACGCGTTCGAGGTATCGCGTGCGCATGTCGGCGCCGGCTGCATCGGTGATGTTCGCGTCGAGAAGCGCGCGTGCCGCGTCAGAGTCGGGCCCGAACCACTGCAGGATCATCGGCATGTACATGCGTACGGCGGCAGCGGTCAATGCGCGCGGCTCATCGCCGGCACGCGTGAGACGCTGCATCCAGGCGCGAGCATGCGCGGTGTGAAACTGCTCTTCGTCGAGGATCTTCTGCACGCGCTGGCGGAGCGGCGCGTAGGATGAGGCGCCGAGCACCTGCAACTGCAGGGAGAGTGCACCATCGACGAATGCGTTGAGGGCGATCAGCTCGGGCCATGACTCGGGCGCGCGGTCGAGTGCCTGCATGCTGCGGTACTCGGCCGGCTGACGGCCATGCTCGATGGTGTCGACGTCTTCGTCGAATTCTTTGAGCATCGAGTACAGCAGGCGGGCGTGACCCCACTCGTCCTGTGCCATGGATGCGAGTGCAACGCCGGCCTCGAGTTCGGGCGCGCCGAGGAGCCAGTCGGCATACCGCATTCCGAGCAGGCGCTTGGTGTCAGCGAGGACCAGGATGAGATCGCGCACCTGCTGACGCATCGCCGGATCGAGATCCGCCGCACGTGTCATCACTTCACTCATGATTCCGCCGTCACTGCGCCGCGATCGACATTGAAGACCTCGATGAACCGATCACGCGGTGTCACCCACATGTCGAACCACTTCTCTTCGTCGTATGTGTTGAATGCATATACGCCGGCGAGTGCGTCGTCGGGCGCATTCAGGTTGCCGATGTGTTTCAGCGGTTCGCCGCGTGCTTTGCGCGCGAATACTTCGTAGATCATGGTAGACGGTGGCGAAAGGCGAAAGGCGAGGGCGAGTGGCGAAAGGTGCAAGGCCTGGTCATGCGGCGACGCCGCATGTCTTGAGTTGTGCTTTGCCTTCCGCCGTCATGCGCTCGGTGGTCCAGGGTGGATCCCATCGTTCGGTAATGACGATCGTTTCGATCGTGCTGTCCTTGCGCAGGCGTTCCTCGATGTCCTGCCTGATGAAGCTCATGCACGGGCACGCCGTGGCGGTGAACGTGATGTCCACTTCCACACTGTTGCCAGTCCGGCGCACATCGCAGATGAGACCGAGGTCGACGAGGGACACGGGCAGTTCGGGGTCCGCGACATCGCGCAGCGCGACCCAGATCGCATCGAGGGCAGGATCCGCGGAACGGTAGCGCGGATCCATGCTGGGCTCGCCGAAATCGAGTTCATGATGCGTGCGTGATGTCGCGCGCGCGACTTCGTCGAGCCGGATGGTCATGCGACTTTCTGCTTGAGCATGGTCGACAGCGGGCCATGGCTGCGACGCACTGCTTCGACGTACGCTTTGTTCATGGGACCGCGGCGCTTCCAGCGCGCGAACACTTCATCCCATGAGATCTCGCCCGCATCGAAGTCCCAGTGTTTCGCGCGATCGTCGTACGAGCACGGGAACGGGAAGTCGAGCACATACATCTGCTGCTCGGCGTCGTAGTGCGCCGGCACCTTGAGGCCGAGTCCTTCGCACAGCGGCACCGTGGACGCCATCCACGTCTGGCGCAGCTCGTCGTTCGTCATCCCCTTGAGGCGATAGTCGAGCTGACCGCTGTGACGCTTCATGCTGTCCGGCAGCCCGAACCATTCGATGGTCATCGGGAACATCCAGTCGACCGCGCGCTGCAGCTTGTCTTTTGCTTCGCCACCCGCGCCCGCGAGGCGCTTCATCCATACTTCGCCGTGGCGGAGGTGAAACGTCTCTTCGAGGTCGACCTTCACGAGTGCGCGCTTGAGCGGCCCGTAGGACGTGTTGCGGAACACGTCGGACAGCAGCGTGATGCCCGCGCGATCGAAGAACCCGTTTGCGCACACCAGCTCGGCCCAGCTCTCGAGCGGCTGGTCGAAGCCGTATGGGTGCTTGAACTCATGCGGCTGGCGGCCGTAGATGAGCTGTTCCTTGTCGTGTCCCATGTCCTCGAGGATGCGGTACGCGATGTTCGCGTGCGCGAGCTCGTCCTGGATGATGGCGACGGCGGACACCATGGTGTTTGTCGACGGCGCATCCTGTGCGGCCATCCAGTAGGCGGGGGCACTCATCAGCTCGGTATCGGCCTGCACGAGAAGCTGGATGGTCAGGGCCTTGTGGTAGCCCGGCGTCATCTCGTCCGGCGATTCCAGGATGTAGCCCTCCTGGACCTTCTGCTTGATCTGTTCCTCGGTAAATGCGCTCATGGCTAAAAGGTATCTCAACGGCCTGATGGGTCAAGGCGGCGCAGGCTGGTGCGCCTATTGCTCTGTGGAGGGTCATGCTGGCCCGTCGTCCTGGACGGGGCCCGGTCCGACTGTAGTGGCAGTATACGACGAGTCCCGAGGGGGGATCGACAGATATGAGAGATGACACGAACACACCCGAAGACGGTGATGTCCCGGCACAGCCTGACGTACCGTCCGAAGAGCATGTCCCAGGCGATGGGCAGGTCCCGCCCGATGGGTTTGAAGCGGGCGACGTTCAGGCGGGGCGGGATGTACCTGAGGGCGGCTATGCGGCGCGACCGGTCGACCCGCCGGGGCAGGGATCGCGCGGGCGTGATCCGGGCGCGTTGACGGAGGCGCACGCGACGCCGGTGACGGAGCCGAGCCGGTGGCGGAAGGTCGGGATCGGTGTGGGCGGGTTCCTGCTGCTGTGTCTGATCGCGTTCACCGTGCTGTACCAGCGCTGTGGCCTGCACGGCTGTCCCGATGTGGACATGTTGAAGGGGTACATGCCGGACGAAGCGTCCGTTGTGCTGGATCGGAATGGTGATCAGATCACGAAGCTGTTCGTGACGCAGCGCACGGTCGTGCCGATCGACTCGATCAACAAGGAAACGCAGAACGCATTCGTGGCGATCGAAGACCAGCGGTTCTGGTCGCATGGTGGCGTGGACTGGAAGCGTGTAGGCGGCGCGATGGTGAAGAACGTGAAGTCCGGGGGCATCGAGGAGGGTTCCAGTACGATCACGATGCAGCTGGCGCGCAATGTCTTTCCGGAGAAGCTGCCGGCGAATCAGAAAACGGTGTGGCGCAAGCTTGGTGAAGCACGTGTGGCGAGGCAGATCGAGGGGCGCTACGACAAGTCGCAGATTCTCGAGTTGTATCTGAACCAGATCTATTTCGGTCATGGTGCATACGGCCTTGAGTCCGCGGCGCAGGAGTATTTCGGCAAGCATGCGAGCGACATGACGCTTGCAGAATCCGCGACACTGGCGGCGCTACCTCGCGCGCCGTCGCGCTTGAACCCCCGCTCGAATCCGGAGGGTGCGCTGGAAGGTCGTCGCCTTGTGCTGGCTCGCATGGCGGCGCAGGGCTTCATTACGCCGGGCCAGCAGGCAGAGGCATCTGATGTCAAGCTGAAGCTGCGTCAGCGCGTGGCGAAGTCGCAGGACAAGGCGCCGTACTTCGTGGAGGCCGTGCGTCGCATTCTGGAGGACCAGCTTGGCGACGCGATCTACACGCAGGGCTACACGATCAACACGACGCTCGACCTCAAGATGCAGGCGGCACTGGAGGAGGAGCTGTCGAAGCAGCTGGTCGCGATCGAGTCGGGTCGTTTCGGCGCCTTCCGTCATCGGACGCTCGCGTCGGTGCAGGCGGACTCGAGTGAACGTTCCACGGAGGGAACCGAGTACCTGCAAGGTGCCGGCATCATCATGGAAGCCGCGACGGGTGACGTGCTCGCACTGACGGGAGGCAGGGACTTCGACGATTCGGAATTCAACCGCGCGACGCAGGCGAACCGGCAGCCGGGCAGTGCGTTCAAGCCGTTCGTGTACGCCGCGGCGCTCGAGAGCGGAATTCCTGCGACGCACCGCCTGCTCGACCGCCCGCTGCGTCTGGTGCTGGACAATGCCAGGGTATGGGAGCCGGGCAACTTCGACGGCTCGTTCGCGGGTGCAGTCACGTTGAGACAGGCGCTTTACCAGTCACGCAACGTGCCGACTGTCCGACTGTCGCAGGAGGTCGGCCTGTCGCGGGTGCAGCGACTCGCCGAGACGATGGGGATGGGGCGCATCCCGTCGAATCCCTCGGTCGTGCTGGGCACGTTCGAAGTCACACCGCTCCAGCTGACGCAGGCGTACGGCGCATTTGCGACACTGGGCTCACGGCCGGAAGCGCGCTTCGTGACGGAGATCAAGGATCGCGAGGGCGGGACGGTATGGTCGCAGGCACCGCAGTCCGATCGGGTTGTCGATCCCGCCGTCGCATTCCTCACAACGAACATCCTCCAGGATGTTGTCGACCGCGGTACGGGCACGGCGGTGAGGGCCGCCGGATTCCGGGGGGCCGCCGCGGGCAAGACGGGAACGACGCAGGACGCGGCGGACATCTGGTTCGTGGGGTTCACGCCGCAGCTCGTGGGGACGGTGTGGATCGGGTTCGACAAGCGACAGCAGGTTGTGCGTGGCGGGTCGGGCGGTGTGATTGCGGCGCCGGTGTGGGGTCGGATCATGGCGAGGGTCGCGAACCCCTCGGCGCCGTGGACGGCGCCGGGCGGCGTGGAAACGCGGATGGTGGACGCGGTTGGTGGAGTGGTGGGCGAGGGGTGTCCGGTGCAGGGGGCGACGCGGAGCGAGTATTTCCTGAATGGGACAGCGCCCCAGAACATCTGCTACGGCGCGAATTTCTACACGTACGGGGACAGCACGGGATACGACCAGTTGCAGGCGCAGGACGCGGGGTGGTGGGAGCGGATGCGTACGAGGTTTGCGACGGAAGACTCGCTGGCGATGGCGCTACCGCCGTCGCAGACGGATCCGATCATCGAGATGGATACGATCCGCCAGCGCATGGAGCGTGAGCGTCTTGCCCAGCCGGCTCCCCTGGGCCAGCCGATGCAGCCGCGTCCCAGCCGCGTCGATACTGCCCGGCGACGCCCGATCCGGGTCGACTCGCAGAGGCCGGTTCGCCGTGACACCGTTGTAAGGCGCGACTCGATTCCGCCTCGTCCGCCGGATACGCTGCAGGTGCGAATTCCGCCGGATACGATCCGCGCGGGTTGACAGGAAGGCGGCCACGCGCGAGTGTGCCGCGGCTATAAGCGACCGCGCGCCGCCGGATAGACCGGCGGTGCGCGGTGTCGTTAGGGGTTCCATTCGGAGGCTGTGCAATGAAGATGCTGGTACTGGGCGCGGGCCTGCAGGGGTCCGCATGTGCGTATGATCTGCTGCAGAATGAAAACGTTGAACGTGTCACGCTCGCGGACAAGCAGATCACAAACCTGCCGCCGTTCCTCGCGCCATACACGGCGAATGGTCGTCTCGAAGTCATCCAGCTGGATGCATCGGACGAAGCTGCAATCAGCCGCGCGCTCCAGGGCATGGACGCATGCATGAATGCCCTGCCGTACTACTTCAATCTCGCTGTCTCCCGCCTCGCGACCGAGGCCGGTGTCCACAGCTGTGATCTCGGCGGCAATACCGGCATCGTCTTCGAGCAGATCAAGCTCGACGAGCTGGCGCGCGAAAAGGGCGTGAGCGTAGTGCCGGACTGCGGGCTCGCGCCGGGCATGGTCAACATCCTCGCCGCGGCCGGCATTGCGTCGATGGACACGGCCGACAGCGTCAAGATCCGCGTCGGCGGCCTCCCGCAGAATCCGGAGCCCCCGCTCAACTACCAGATCGTCTATTCGCTGCATGGCGTGCTCGACTACTACACGACGCTGTCGTGGGTTCGTCGTGATGGCAAGCCGTTGCAGGTGGAGGCGCTGTCCGAGCTCGAGCCCGTGCAGTTTCCAGCGCCCGTCGGAGAGCTCGAGGCGTTTCACACCGCAGGTGGTCTGTCGACGATGGCATGGAGCTACGAGGACATCCCGTCGATGGAATACAAGACACTGCGGTACCCAGGACATGCGGATACCATGCGCGCGATCCGCCAGCTCGGGCTGCTCGATCTCGCGCCCATCCAGGTCAATGGCGTCGAGGTCGTACCGCGCGATGTCTTCATTGCCGCCGCGGAGCCGCACCTCAAGAAGCCACAGGGGCGCGACCTGGTGGCCATGCGTGTCGAAGTCGAGGGCCAAAGGGACGGCAAGCCGGCGCGCGCATCGTTCGACCTCATCGACTACTACGACGAGGTGAACGGGATCAGCGCGATGAACCGCACGACTGGCTATTCGCTTTCGATCACGGGGCAGATGCAGGCGATGGGTCAGGTGGCGGCGGGCGTGAAAACGCCTGATCAGGCGATTGATGCCGAGACGTATATGGGGGCGCTCGGGGAGCGCGGGATCAACATCGTCCGTTCCTAGCCGGACCACCCTTCCGCTATTTCGTAAACACCCATCCGGCTATCCATCATGTGGATAAACGGGGGGTGTCGCCCGGATCCGGAGCTGTCGCGAGCACGTGGGCTGCGGGCGGAGTGTCGCGACCGGGCGCACGGAATCGATCGCGGCCTGGAACGCGTCCGCAAGAGAGTAATCCGTGTTTCCAACCACAAAATTACACTCAGAACGGGGCGCCTCCATAGCGGATTGGGGTTGAACGAACAAGCGAAAGGGTGGTCCGGCACTTGCTTAGGTGGGGGCAACCGAATTTTCAGGAGTCATACAAATGGCGGACATCAATATCGAACGCAAAGGCGCGTCAGTGTGGCCGTGGGTAGTCGGCCTACTGCTGCTGGCTGTCGTTGTCTTTGTAGTGTTGCAGTACTTCCGAGGTGACAAGGACGCAACGGTCGTCGTTCCCGTGGATTCGACGATCTCGCAGCCGCAATATCAACCGGCACCGCTCCCGCCCGTCACCGATTCACTCGGTGCCGGCACCAGCACCGATAGCGTACCGGCGACCACCACCTCGTCGCTCTAGTCCAGGGTCTGCCGCCGCGCCGAGGATCAATACGGCGCGGCGGCAGTACTATTTCCCATGAATCCAATCAAGCAGATCACACTGTACCTGGCCTTTGCCGGATCGGCGGTCTCGATGGCCATCGCCGTGCCCACGCACGCGCGCGCCCAGGAGCACGCCGTCACCCGGCAGACATACCCGTTCTACACGGATCGCCTAGACGTCGAAGTGCTGGCCACGTCGGCCGGCCGGCTGCAGATCATTCGGGGCGGACTCGGCCGCGTGGAGGTTGCCGCCTATGCGGCCAATGGCGTCGCCGCGTTCGGACTGTCCGACGAACCCCACGTCCTGCGCCTCACCGCGCTCGGAGCGGCGGGCGCAGACTATGTGATCGTTGTACCCGACAACACGAGCGTCAGCGTGCGTCTGCCCGGCCAGCGCGGATTCCAGCCGTCGGCGAGGTATGGCTCGAAGACGTATCGGTGGAACGCCTCGGTCGAGGCCGCCGCCCCGGACGTAGTCGTTCCGCAGCACACGCTCGACGGCCGGTTCTTCGTAGTCACCACCAGGGTCGACGCACCCGCTCGTGTGCGCCTGCTCGATGTTGAGCACATCCGATCGGTTGAAGTCCGGCTGGAAGGCACTGAATTCCGTATCGCGAGCAGCAGGCTTCTGCGGCATGCCGCCGGTTCTGCATCGACGATCGATATCGACCCCGCGGGCGACGCAGTGGATGTGGTGATCCAGGTCCCATCCTATACGGAGGCGTTCGATCTTCGCATGGGTACACAATCCATAGTACTGATCAAGAATGGCAAGCTTTCGGAGCTGTGCCGCCCCGTGGTTCGGCAGGAGGTCGGAGGGTACACGAGGTTGACGTACCGGCCGGCGCGCGGAGTATCGTGCAGCGCTGAATACCCTTGATTTTAATGGTCATTGAAGTTAGGTTTTGAGACGAAAAAAGCGGGAGGAAATGATCCAGTGACATCTCTGGGTGTGGGATGGGGCTTGGCGTGAGCAGAGGCCCCGTTTTCTATAAAGAGGGGGTACGTGTGGCGAAGAATGGAACAACAGCGGTGCTGGAGCCGGCCGCTCGCCCGGTATCGTTGATGGAAATGACGGATGGGCAGTTGGTGGCTGCACATCTGGGAGGCCATCCGGTGGCGTTTGGTACGCTCTATGAGCGGTATCATGACCGTCTGGTGCACTTCATCGCGCGGAAGACGGGCGACCGTGATCGCGCGGAGGACCTGGTGCAGGAAGCGTTCATCCGTGTGACGCGTCATCTGCACCGGTTCGACCAAAACAAGAAGTTCTCGACGTGGATCTATACGATCTGTTCGAACCTGTCGAAGAATGAGCTGCGGAATCGTTCACGGAGTCCGCTGGTTCTCTTCCAGAAGCTGACGAACCACTGGGATGGTGATCACCGTCCGCTGCAGTTCGAGGATTCGAATGCGCGTCCGGACGACCAGTATCGCAAGCGGTATCTGCAGGAGATCGTCGAGCAGACGGTCGAGGAGTTGCCGGAGCATCATCAGCTGGTGTTCCGCCTTCGTGAGCTGGAGGGCAAGAGCTACGAAGAGATCGCCGAGATCACGGGTGTGAACCTGGGCACGGTGAAGAGCCGCCTGCATCGCGCGCGTACGAGTTTCGCCGAGCGTATCGAGCCACTGCTGAACTAGCGTGATCTTGAGCCAGCGCTGCTGAACGTCAGGCAGTGATCAGGAAAACAAGAGAGGGTCTGTCGCGGTGCGACAGACCCTCTCTGCATTCCGGCGTGTGACGCAGCGATGCGTGCTGCAGTGTGCGGCCTTACTCGACGATGATCGTGACCCACACGACGTTGGGGGTCCGGCGCGTCAGTCCCGGGTCGGCGTTGGGCGACGGGCTCGTGAGTGTGACGGTCAGGTTGGTACCAAGCGCCTCTACGAAATAGCCAGCGACACCGGTATCGAATGTAGGATCGTGGATGGTGATGACCGCGTTGTCGCCGCGGACTGTGAGCTGGGTGCCGTTGGTGCTGAAATCGGCGAACGTGATGGTCTGAACCACGGCAGGGTCGCCGTCGCTGATGGCGGCCATGTCGAGTCGAACGTTCTTGAAGACCGTCTTCTTGAGGGTGGTGTGCCCATCGACGACGAGCGTATACGTAGAGCCGTCGGAACTGCTGATGAACTGTGTGGCACCGCTGCCCTCATCGATCAGTCGGCCGGCAAGGTGGAGATCGTCGGTGAGTGCGATACCGGTTGCGACGGGTTCGATGTAGAGGGAGCCGAGTGTTGCACCGGCCGTGGTGATCCTGCTTTCGATAGCATACTCGCTTTGCTTGATGACGAGTGTGTGTCCCGCGGAACCGTTGAACTGGTTGGCGGCGAGGGCGACGAGGTTACCGCCGAGGTAGAGGTCACCGTCGGACCAGGTACCGGTCGCGCCGTTGAGGAAGATGTCCCCATCGACCTCGAGTCGGGAATCAACGGCCTCCATATCGATGCGTCCGCCGACGGAGGTGCGGAGGGATCCGTGCACCGTCACCGTGCCGTAATCGGACAGGAAGAGCCGACCGCCGTTGAGGACGCGCATATCGCGGTCGTGGACTTCGATGGTGCCGTGCCCGGACGTCAGGGACGCGCTGGCACCGTCGATGTTGAGGGCACCGTACAGTGAAAGATCCTCGATGACCGACTCACCACGGATCGTGAGGTTCGTGTGCATCGCGTTCCCCTCGTACTGCGCAAAGATCCTGGACTGCCCGGCGAGGTCCGTATTGGCGACATCCCATCCTGAGTCGTCGCATGTAAGGAGTGTCCCATTGATTCCGTGCAGGCGAAGAAGGTGCCGAAGCATGCGGCGGCGAGTGTCGCGATGCGTGCGAAGCGCTGGAGGCTCGCGCGTGCGCCCGCAGTCCAATGGGTCGATGCTTTCATGGTGATGCCCGGGAAAAAGCGGGCAGACGAAAAACCGGTCCCGCCGTCGGGGGAGAAAAGCGGACGGAGGGACCGGTCGAAGGTACCCGCGGTACGCGGGAGTGTCAATCAGAAATTGTCGATCACGCCCCTGCGGGCGGGGGCCCTGGATGGGGTGGCGGTCTTGGCGCGCGCGCGGGTCGCCGCGTCGATCAAATCCATGTCATAGCGCCGGGTTGCCGTGACGGCGGCCGCCTCGCCATCCGTGTCCGCCGCCCGGAGCCCGGCCTGCTGCCCAAGCTCGAATCCGGACTGGATCATGTTGATCGGCGTGATCGTGCTGCCGTTCAGTTCGAAGACGGTCCAGTACCGCCCGGACCCTGTGGACGGCACGTTGAACACTGCGACGCGGGCCGCACCATGATAGACCTCCACCTGAGCGTTGCTGCGGGTCAGGTCTGGCGATCCGGAATAGTGGTGGATCGAGTAGCGATACACGCCCGGCAGAATGGCGCTGATGGTGATGGTCTCCGGGCCGAACGCATTGGTGTCGTCCCGGTCGAGACTTGCGAACGGGCTGGACGTCGTGGTGCCGCTGTTCCCGTAGAAGACGTGGAAGCGGCTGCCACCGCCGAGGGGTCCGGTCAGGTGTGAATCGAGATCGGACGGACCGGAGCCCCACGTAAGGACGATTCGCCAATCGTCGGCGGACCCCAGCGGGGAAAGCGTGATGTCCTGCCCGTTGATCGAGTTGCCACCCAGAACGATGCCGGGGCGGATGCCGCCCGCGTATCCGGTTGCAGCGGCCGCCAGCGAGTAGACGCCGGCCGCGAGACCGGTAAATGAATACACGCCGTTACCGGCGGTCGTGGTCGTGGCGACGACGGGCCC
>JBBSJG010000060.1:0-17094 GCA_038257485.1 Longimicrobiales bacterium
GACGGTGCATCGACGGACCATGGCGAAGTCGCACTCGGGCGGAATGTCACAGTGGCATTCATGCCGTGGTACGGCCACAACTTCGAAGACGCGATCGTGCTGTCGGAGCGCATGGTGAAGGACGACGTGTATACGTCGATCCACATCCAGGAGCTCGAGCTGCATGTTCGCGACACGAAGCGCGGCATGGAAGAAATCACGCGGGAAATCCCGAACGTCGCCGAAGAGAGCCTCACGCACCTCGACGAGCGCGGTATCGTCCGCATCGGCGCGCGCGTGAAGTCCGGTGACATCCTGGTCGGCAAGATCACACCGAAGGGTGAGACCGAGCTGTCGCCTGAAGAAAAGCTGCTTACAGCGATCTTCGGTGAGAAGGCCAAGGACGTGAAGGACTCGTCGCTGAAGGTGCCGCCGGGTATGGAAGGCACGATCATCGACGTGAAGGTGTTCAGCCGTCGCATCGACGATCCACTGCTCGAGAAGGAGCGAGGTGAGCGCATCGGTCAGCTCCGTTCGTTCGAGCGTGACGAGATCCGTCGCATCAGCGATGCCCGTGATGAAGAGCTGCGCGAGCTGCTGGCGGGCCAGACCGTCACACTCATGCTCAAGCGCGGAACGGTCGAGCCGTTCCTCGACGAGGGCTCGAAGCTGACAACGGAGTCGCTGAAGGATCTCGACCTGACGGACATCGACCTCACGACACTCAAGGTGCAGAACAAGGACACGAGCGATCGGATCCGCCGCCTGATCAATGAGGCGAAGGGCCGCATCGAGCGCGTTCGCGAGCGCACCGAAGAGCAGATCGACAAGGTGTTCCAGCCGGACGAGTTGTCGCCCGGCGTGGTGCAGCTGGTCAAGGTGTACGTCGCAGAGAAGCGCAAGGTCAGCGTCGGCGACAAGATGGCCGGCCGCCACGGCAACAAGGGTATCGTTGCCCGCATCGTGCCTGAGGAGGACATGCCGTTCCTGCCGAACGGCAAGCCGGTGGACATCGTCCTCAACCCGCTCGGCGTGCCGTCCCGCATGAACGTCGGTCAGATCCTGGAGACGCATCTCGGATGGGTCTGCACACTGCTCGGCTTCGAAGCGAAGACGCCGGTGTTCCAGGGCGCGTCCGAAGACGAAATCGGCGCACTGCTGAAGATCAGCGGCGCGAAGTGGGCGCACGAGTCACTGCGTATCACGAGCGCGGAGTTCCCGGAGTTCGGTCACGAAGAGACCGAAACCCTGCTCAAGGGCATGTACGTATCGACGGAAGGCCGGACGCACGCGCATCACGCGCAGAAGCTCGGCATCTCGCTCGACTCGTACATGGACAAAAAGGCACCGCAGGCGCTGCGCGACAAGCTCGACGAGCTGCGCAGCTATCTGGTTGCGGCCCGCAAGGAGCTCGGCGAACGTGCAGAAGAGGGCGGCGACACCATGCTGCCCGCGATGTCCGCACTGTCCGGCAAGGGCACCAGCACAAAGGATGGTCTCGACGCAGCTGTCGTCGAGTTCCTGACCACTGCGGATATCACGCCGGTCGGCAAGATCTACCTGCGCGACGGTCGCACGGGACATCGCTTCGAGCACCCGATCACGGTCGGGATGATCTACATGCTCAAGCTGTCGCACCTCGTGGACGACAAGATCCACGCGCGCTCGATCGGACCCTATTCCCTCGTCACGCAGCAGCCGCTCGCAGGCAAGGCGCAGTTCGGCGGCCAGCGTTTCGGCGAAATGGAAGTCTGGGCACTCGAGGCATACGGCGCAGCACACACGCTCCAGGAGATTCTCACGGTCAAGTCCGATGACGTTTCCGGCCGGTCGCGCGTGTATGAAGCGATCGTCAAGGGCGAGAACCTGCCAGAGCCCGGGATTCCGGAGTCGTTCAACGTGCTCGTGAAGGAATTGCAGTCCCTCGGCCTGAGCGTCACGCTCGGCAAGGACGAGGTCGTTTAAGTTGTGTATTCACTCACATGGCTTTCATAAAGCCGGAGAGTTTCAAGAATGATCGATTTTCCGCGTACTCGTGAACCACGGTCGAGTGACTTCGACTTCATCCAGCTCAAGATCGCGTCTTCGGACGAGATCCGCGGCTGGTCGTATGGCGAAGTCATCAAGCCGGAGACCATCAACTACCGGTCGTTCAAGCCGGAACGCGATGGTCTGTTCTGCGAGCGTATTTTCGGACCGGTCAAGGACTGGGAATGCCATTGCGGCAAGTTCAAGCGCATCCGTTTCCGCGGGCATGTCTGCGACAAGTGCGGCGTAGAAGTCACACTGTCGAAGGTTCGCCGCGAGCGGATGGGCCACATCGAGCTTGCCGTGCCGGTCGCACATATCTGGTTCTTCAAGACGCTGCCCAGCCAGATGGGCTACCTGATGGGCATGACATTGCGTGACCTCGAGAAGGTCATCTATTACGCAAGCTACGTCGTGACACACCCTGGCAATCAGGAAGTCAAATACCAGCAGCTGCTGGATGAAGACGAGTACTACGAGCTGCGCGTGAAGTCCCGTGAAGAGGGCGATGCCGTATTCAAGGCGGAGATCGGCGCAGAAGGCATCCGCACACTGCTGAAGCAGCTCGATCAGAGCGACAAGCCAATCGAGGAGCGCAACAAGGATCTGCGCGGTCTCGACCGTCTCGCGGATCAGTTGCGCGCAGAGGTCGCTACGGAGACGAGCCAGCATCGCAAGAAGATGAAGCTCAAGCGTCTCAAGGTGATCGATGCGATCCGCAACAGCGGCCCGACACCCGAGGGCCGCAACAAGCCCGAGTGGATGATCATGGACGTCATTCCGGTGATTCCGCCGGACCTGCGTCCGCTGGTTCCGCTCGACGGCGGCCGTTTTGCGACGTCCGACCTGAACGACCTCTATCGCCGCGTCATCAACCGTAACAACCGGTTGAAGAAGCTGATGGAGATGCGTGCGCCGGAAGTGATTCTCCGAAATGAGAAGCGCATGCTGCAGGAAGCCGTGGATGCCCTGTTCGACAACGGTCGCCGCTCGAAGGCGATCCGTGGTCGTGGCAAGCGCCCGCTGAAGTCGCTGTCCGACATGCTCAAGGGCAAGCAGGGCCGGTTCCGTCAGAACCTGCTCGGCAAGCGCGTGGACTACTCGGGCCGTTCGGTCATCGTTGTGGGTCCGGAGCTCAAGCTGCACCAGTGCGGTCTGCCGAAGCTGATGGCGGTCGAACTGTTCAAGCCGTTCATCATCCACGAGTTGGAGAAGCGTGGTGAGGCCGAGACGGTCAAGCGCGCCAAGAAGCTGGTGGAGCGCGATGACCCGAAGGTGTACGAAGTGCTCGAGCAGATCATCAAGGACCACCCGGTCCTGCTGAACCGCGCGCCCACACTGCACCGACTCGGCATCCAGGCGTTCGAACCCGTGCTCGTCGAAGGCAAGGCGATCCGTATCCATCCGCTCGTCTGCGCCGCATTCAATGCGGACTTCGACGGTGACCAGATGGCCGTTCACGTGCCGCTGTCATACGAAGCACAGATCGAAGCGCGCGTCCTGATGCTCGCCGCCAACAACATCCTGCTCCCGTCGAACGGCCGTCCGGTCGCGTCGCCGTCGCAGGACATGGTTATCGGCATCTACTACCTGACGAAGTCGCCGCTCGCACTGCAGGACGCCGAAGAGACACTGCTCGCAGGCCGCGTCACGAAGGATCGTCGCGACGCTGCACAGAAGACGCTCGACGAGGCATACGACAAGGTGTTGCGTTTCGGACGCTTCGCCGAGGCGGAAGCCGCACTCGCACGTCCCGGCGTCCGTTTCTCGTCGGCCTGCTGGTTCTGGGTCGAGCCCCGTCGTCTCACGGCTGAAGAGCTGGAAGACCAGGCGGAGAAGCGTGGCAAGTGGATCCGTACGACGGTCGGTCGCGTCGTGTTCAACGCCATCGTGCCCGAGGAGCTCGGCTTCTGGAACGTCACGATGGGCAAGAAGGAGCTTGGTGAAGTCATCTTCCAGGCCTATCGCAATGTCGGACTCCGTCGCACGGTCGAGTTCCTCGACGCGTTGAAGGATTACGGCTTCCGATATGCCACGCTCGGCGGTATCTCGGTCGGTCTCGTGGACCTCGAGATCCCGGAAGAGAAGGAAGCGCTGTTGAAGGATGCCGAGGAAGAGGTCTCGCGTTTCACGCGTGCCTACCAGAACGGCGTGATCTCCAATGGCGAGCGCTACAACAAGGTCATCGACACGTGGACGCACGCGAACAACGACGTCGCGGACGCCATGGTGAAGCGCCTTGAGCGCTCGAACAGCGGGTTCAACCCGGTGTTCATGATGATGAACTCCGGTGCGCGTGGTAACCGCGACCAGATGCGTCAGCTCGCAGGCATGCGCGGCCTCATGGCGAAGCCGCAGAAAAAGCTGACCGGTGGTATCGGCGAAATCATCGAGAGCCCGATCAAGTCGAACTTCCGTGAAGGCCTGACCGTACTCGAGTACTTCATCTCGACGCACGGCGCCCGCAAGGGTCTGGCGGATACGGCGCTGAAGACCGCGGACGCGGGCTACCTGACACGTCGACTCGTCGACGTCGCGCAGGATGTCACGATCGCGGAAGAGGATTGCGGGACCATCCTCGGCATCGACATGTCCGCGCTGAAGGAAGGCGAAGACATCATCGAGCCGTTGAAGGATCGCATTGTCGGCAACGTCGCACTCGAAGACGTCTATGATCCGATCGACGGCGAGCTGCTGGTTTCAGCAGGCGAGCTGATCGATGAGGTCGAAGCCGACCTCATCGAGGATGCGGGCATCCAGTCGGTCAAAATGCGCTCCGTGCTGACGTGCGAAGCCAAGCGTGGCGTCTGCCGTCAGTGCTATGGCCGCAACCTGGCAACAATGGCGATGGTCGACATCGGTGAGGCCGTCGGCATCATCGCGGCGCAGTCGATCGGTGAGCCAGGCACGCAGCTCACGCTGCGCACCTTCCACATCGGTGGTACTGCATCGCGCCTCGCGGCGCAGACACAGCGCAAGTCGAAGGTGGACGGCAAGGCGCAGTTCGAACGCATCACGTTCGTCACGACACCGGACAAGCGCCGGATCGTTACGAGCCGTGAAGGCGAGATCGTCATGCTCACGAAGGAAGGCGCCGTTCGCAGCCGTCTCGCGATTCCGTACGGTGCACTTCTCGAGGTCGAGGATGGCAAGCAGATCGAGTCGGGCGACATCCTGTTCAGCTGGGATCCGTACTCGGAGCCGATCGTGGCCGACTTCACGGGTAAGGTCAAGTTCGTCGACATCGTCGATGACGAGACCGTGCGCGAGGAGCTCGACGAATCGACCGGCCGTCGTCAGCTCGTGATCATCGAAGACCGCGAGAAGAAGCTGCACCCGATGATCGAGATCTGGGATGCAATGGGCGCCGAGAAGCTGCGCGAGTTCATCGTGCCGGCAGGGGCCCAGCTCACGGTTCGCGACCAGGAGGGCATCGACGCCGGTACGACCCTGGCAAAAATCTCACGCGAGGTCTACAAGACGCGCGACATCACCGGCGGTCTGCCGCGTGTCGCCGAGCTCTTCGAGGCACGCAAGCCGAAGGATCCGGCAGTCATTACCGAGATCGACGGCAGCATCCGCTTCGGCGACATCAAGCGCGGTAAGCGCGAGATCATCGTCGTACCGCCGAGCGGACCGGAACGCGCGTACGAGGTTCCGGTCGGCAAGCATCTCCGTGTGCACGAGGCCGACCAGGTGCGCGCTGGTGATCGTCTGAGCGAGGGACCCGTGAATCCGCATGACATCCTGCGAATCAAGGGGCCGCGCGCAGTGCAGGAGTATCTGCTGAACGAGGTGCAGGAGGTCTACCGTCTGCAGGGCGTGAAGATCAACGACAAGCACATCGGTTCGATCGTGCGTCAGATGCTGCAGAAGGTTCGTATCACCGACGGCGGACACAGCGAGTTCCTCGAGGGCGAGCATGTCGACCGTACAGTGTTCCGTGTGCAGAACCAGCAGCTGATCGCAAAGGGCAAGACGCCCGCGCGCTCGGAGCCGTTGCTGCTCGGCATTACAAAGGCGAGCCTCACGACGCAGTCGTTCATCTCGGCGGCATCGTTCCAGGAGACCACACGCGTACTCACGGATGCCGCTGTTCGCGGTGCCCGCGACGAGCTGATCGGCCTCAAGGAGAACATCATCATCGGCCACCTCATTCCGGCCGGTACGGGTGTCTATCGCGGCTACGATGTCGAGTTCCAGATTGATATGGCGGAGCTCGGTGTCGACGTCGAAGCACTCAATGCGGCGAAGGAACGCGAGCTGTTCCCGGGTATGGCGAACGCTGGCGCGGCAGACGACGGCGAGTAGTTTGCCAGCACGTTGAAAAAAGGTGACCCCCGAGCGACATGCTCGGGGGTCACCTTTTTTCATCGAGTAAGGTCTGTTTTCCGGACAATCCCCTTGCCACAGACGCCTTCCCAGTGAATTATTCCTCGCTCTTCAATCGCCACAACCATCAACCAGGCCGTCCCCCTCGGAGGGTATCATGCGGAAGCTCGCGGCACTCGTAGCAGTTGCCTCTATCGTTGCATGTGACGGACGAGGGATGGTGGGCCCCACCGGCGTTGCAGGACCGAACCACGCCATGGTGCAGGCAGGAAACGATCATTTCTTCTTCCTCCCGCCGCTCGTCAAGTCGACGCAGTCCCCGAACGGCGAATTCAATCCCAACCTCGCTCCAGTCGTCGAGGTTTGCCGCGTAACGTCGTCGACATGTGACCTGGTCGCGCGCTTCAGTATGACCGCGGGCACCCATGGCGAAACGGTCACCGTGAATGCGCTCGAAGAGCACTACAAGGTGAACTGGAACACGGGGCTGTACGCAATCCAGGCCGGCGTATACCGGATCTCGGTGCGTACTGCCGCATCCGATGTCGCGCACACATTGCTCGGGAGCCAGGACATTGATGTCACGTCGACCGGCAGGTCGGCGTCGGACAAACCGAATATCCGGAAAGGGCAGACGCTCCCGATCAAGTTCCGCATCGAGTATGGCGCTCTGTGCTCGACCGATGGGTGCCTGGAAACGTCGGTCGGCATTGCCGGCGGCACGTTCACTCTGGAAGACTCCATCGCGGGTGCGGATTTCCCGGACGGGGCGATCCCGGCGAGTGCCGGCAGGGTAAACCTGATCATCGAGCGGTTCACCGATCACACGACGGCCTGTCTGCCGACGAACTACCCGCAGTACGAGGGTTGCTACCGGTTCCGTACCGAGCCGCACGTAACGTTCAATGAGCTCGTTACCGTTGGCATCTGTCTGGATCCGTCCGCGCACGCGATCGAAGCACAGCTGGAACTGCAGAAGTGGGATGAAGTCGATCCTGCGCTACTGATCTCGCTCCCGCGCACCACCGTCGACTTTCTGGGCTGTGAAGACTTCCAGCTATCGCAGGGACCGTCAACACTCGCCGGACAGTTGGCACGTGCCGGCGGATGGCTGCTGTCGCCGCTTGCACGCATGTTCACACCCGACGCGGCATACGCCGGCGTCATCACTCCGTACGGCGGCAAGCTCAGCGACTTCAGCCGAATCGGCTGGGTGCGACCGCTGCAGATCAACGCACTGCCCGCTGGCGCCAGCTCCAGTGTGGGCACAGCGCTGACGCCATCGCCCTCCGTGCGGGTTACATCGGCGCGTACGGGCGCGCTCGTCGAAGGTGTGCCCATCGCGTGGAGCGTAACGCTCGGCGGCGGCTCCGTCTCGCCCGCGGCCGGGATAACCGGCGTCGATGGTGTAATGAGCACAACATGGGTTCTCGGCGCGCTGCCGGGTGCTAATCGTGCGATGGCGACCGGATCGAATCCGCGGCCGACCTGGCCGGGCCGGCCTGGTGTCTGGGGGACTACCGCCTTCAACGCGACGGCCATTGCGCTGCCGGTGTACCGTGCTGTCTTTATGACGCCGATTGGCACGGCGACCACCGGCAGTGAAAATGCCTACATCGATCTCGCCCCATCGGTGACCGTGTGCGCATTGAGCGCAGGCGCCTGCGTTGAGGCTGTAGCAACCCTCGCAACCGATGCCCCCGACCTGCTTGTGCGGGTTTATCAGGCGAAGTGGAATACACCGAAGACGCTGCCACATGGGTTCTATCGCGTGACCGTGTCAGTGGAAGGGAAGGCGATCGGTTCGATCGATATCGAGGCCGACTCCAAGAAAAAGGAAGGCGAAGGGTTCCAGTTCGAAGTGGGAAGTACGCTTCCCATAAAGTTTTCGATTGAGCCCTAGAAACGAATAGAAGCACCGCAGCAGCAGGAGTCGACCGTGCAATTCATTGCAGTACTGCGTGAGCGCAGACTGGTTCAAATCATTCTGTCCTACATCGCCGGCAGCTGGGCGTTGCTGGGCGTATTCGACCAACTCGCCGATCGCCAGATCGTCGGTGAGATCGTTTACCAGGTGGTACTGATTTTCTGTGCGATCGGTCTCCCTGCAGCCGTCCTCATCGCTTGGAACCACGGTGAGAAGGGCAAGCAGCAGGCACCCCTTAGTGAGATCATCGTGCTCGGCCTCCTCGTTCTCACAGGGGTCGGATTTTCCGGTGTGAAGGTCGCGAACGCCGTCGCCGAGAAAACGATCACCGAAGCGCGGGAAAACCCGCTCGAGCTCAAACGGGTTGCTGTTCTGTACTTCCAGAACGAGAGCGCAGACAGTGCGAATCAGTATATCGCGGATGGCCTGACGGAAGGCCTCATCGAGGAGCTTTCGACAGTTCCGGCGCTTCACGTAATCAGCCGAAACGGTTCTGCACAATACCGTAACCGATCGATTGACATCGACAGCATCCCCGCCATCGCGACCGCGCTCGACGTCGGTACGATCGTGACCGGATCGATCCGTCAGCAGGGCGAAAAAATCCGCGTCGCGGTCGAGGTGCTGCACGGCCAGAGCGGTGAGCTAATGAAGCGGAAGACAGTGGACTACCCCGTGTCCGACCTCATTGGCATGAAGGACGCCATCGTCAAGGAGACTGCGGAACTACTCCGCACTCTTATCGGCGGCGAGGTCCGTACTCGTGAGACCGCAAACGGTACGACGAAGGTCGGTGCCTGGTCCCAACTGCTGCGCGCGGAGCGCGCGCGCAAGGACGCCGAGGCGTCTCACGCGGCGCAGGATGCTGCAGGGGCTCAAGTATCCTTCGTACGCGCTGACAGCCTTCTCGCAGAGGCAGAGAAAGTCGACCCGGCGTGGACGCGGCCGATCGTTGATCGTGCCGCAATTTCCTACCGTCAGGCGCGACTTGCGCAATCGAATCCCAGCCTGGCAGCATCTCTGATTGGGTCAGGCATCGCCCATGCCGAACGCGCCCTGAAGCTGTCGGCCCGCGAGGCGCGTGCGTTGGAGCTGCGCGGCACACTCAAATACTACAAGTGGCTGTTGCAGGTCGAGACCGATTCGCGCGTCCAGCAGCAGCTATACGATGACGCGAAGCAGGACCTGACGGATGCAGTACGCTTCAACCCCAGCCTGCCGACTGCACACGCCACACTGAGCCACCTTTACAGCGACAATGATGTCCCGCACGCAATTGCGGAAGCGCAGATGGCATACGAGCAGGACGCTTATCTGGAGGTCGCTCCGCTCGTCCTGTGGCGCCTTTTCAACGGCAACTACGAGCAGAAGCTTTTCACCAAGTCCGAGACGTGGTGCAAGGAAGGCCGCCGCCGTTTCCCTGCGGACTACCGGTTCGTGAACTGTCAGCTACGCATGCTGAATACAGACGTCATCGAGCCGGACTCGATATCAGTACCGCGTGCATGGGCCCTTCTGGCAGAGCAGGATAGTCTCACACCACCTGCACGTAAGCCATTCGAGCGCGCGCGCGGCGAGATGATCGTGGCGGGCGCGATCGCACTGAAAAGCACGGCGTTGCGCGACAGCGCGCGCGCCGTTTTGAATCGTGTGAGCAGCAACGTGACTCGCACGATCGATCCCGGCAGTGAACTGGTAGTGGTCGAAGCGTACATTCGGGTTTTGACCGGGGAGAAGGATCGAGCGATCGATCTGCTCTCACGGGCCGCAGCATCCGACCCTATTGCGTTCGAGAAGAATCGGAAGGACATCCCGTGGTACTGGGATGGGCTTCGCGACCAGCCGCGCTTCCGCAAGCTGTTCCGGCTCAACTAGACCCGCACCCGGCGTACCCCGCTGGCAGTCTCGCATTTCGCACCCCCGCGTCCGGAACAAATGATGCCCCCGCAGCCAGGCTGCGGGGGCAATTCGCTGCCATATATGGAGTTCCCGATTCAACGGCGTTGACTTGAGAGCCTTCTACAGGTACCGTTCAGGAACGATACACCTGTCGCACATTGCAATTAAAGCGAGTCCTATGACACCGGCGACGAGGTTGGTGCCATTCTGGGGCGCCATGCTGGCCATCGCATGCGCATCCGTCACAACCGAAGCCCAGACGACAGCGACCGTCGCGGTCAGCATCCCCGTCGCATCCGTGCTGTTTTTGAGCTCGAGTGGCAGCTTCACGTTCCCCGCCGCTACCGACACCCACTATACAAACGGTTTGTTGCCATCGTCGACAGGCCCGACGCTGACGCATCGCGCAAACGTCCCGTACCAGATCACCATCCAGGCACAGGGGGCGGGCGCGGCGCTCGGTTTCGCCAATGCGGTGGGTCGAACGGACGCCAATCCGAACAAGCCAACGACGGACCTGCAGTTGCGCCCGACGACGGGCGCATCCGTCGGGACGATGACCGGGCTGGGCGGTGCGTCGGCAGCTCCTTTTTATACGCGTGCGGCCAAGGGCGGCACGCTTACAACGGCGGTTGACGCGCAGCTCATCGTGAGCTATGCGATTGACCCCCCGGGCACGTACAGCACGACCGTCGTGTTTACGATCGTTGCCCAATAGTCAGCAGAACACAACCCAAACAATCAGGAGACACGCCATGAAGCGAATCACAACGGCTCTGTTTGCATTGAGCCTGTCGGCGGCTGCGAGTGCAGTGTCGGCACAGACCACGGGGACGGCCGCCATGTCGGCGACCATTCCGTCCATCCTCTACATCAATGTGACGGGCAGCTATGCCTTTCCGACTGATGCGGCGAGCTGGGAAGCAGGATTCACGGCGGGAACGGTTGCAGCATCAGGTAACGCGACGATCTCGCACCGTGCGAACGTCCCGTACAAGATCTCGATCGAAGCGTCCGGCGCGACGCTCGGCCTGACCGGTGCAGCACCGGCGGACGCGGGCTATGCAAAGGCGACGACGGACTTCCAGATCCGCCCGGTTGCGGGCACTGGCTCGTACATAGGCCTGGGTGCGCAGGGCGCAGGCGCGCAGCTGCTCACACGCGCACGTGGTG
This sequence comes from Longimicrobiales bacterium, assembly GCA_038257485.1. Taxonomy (GTDB): domain Bacteria; phylum Gemmatimonadota; class Gemmatimonadetes; order Longimicrobiales; family RSA9; genus DASUXU01. Next base: position 11,339 of record JBBSJG010000060.1, read on the forward strand.
CGACCGTGACAACGACGACGGAAGCCCAGCTCAACGTCAACATCGCCAATGATGTTCCGGGCACCTATTCGACGACCGTGACGTTCACGATCGCGTCGAATTACTAGCAGGAGCAGGATCTTGTTGAACCCCACGTGCAATACCCGGGTGTCACCGTACGCAAAGGGTGTCATCCGGGCGCTCCTGGTCGGTGCGGCGCTATGCCTCAATGCGGGTCGCGGGTTCGCGCAGATTTCTGCGACGCCCGTGATCGTTCGAATGAGTGTGACGGACAGCACGGATGTGGCTGTCGTGCACGTCCGCAACGACAGCCAGAAGCAATCACAGATGCGCTTCTACCTCGGCGACTTCGAACAGGTCGAGGGTGGGGAATACACGTTCAAGCCGTTTGGCTCGACAAAGGGAACGTGCGGCTCGCGCATCACCGTGCTGCCTGACGGTGCGGTGCTCAAGCCGGGTGAACAACAGGACATTCAGGTGCGTCTCGCATCCGGCTTCGGTGCATGCTGGGCGATGGTATTCGTCGAGTCGGCACCGGAGGGAACCGGTCCGGTGAAGCTGGTACAGCGCATCGGCGTGCGCGTCATCAACTCGCCGAAGACACTCGATCGGGATGCGAACGTCGAAACCGTCACAGTTCCGCGAATCACGGCGGACTCCGTCGATGTCGCGACAGGCCTGAGGAACACCGGCAAGGCTCCACTCGAGCTGCGTGGCCGCGTAGAGATCCGCGACTTCAGCGGAACGGTGCTCGGTACGACGGAATTCGGACCCATGGGGCTGCTTCCGTCGCAGATGCGAAAGATCAATGTCACGGTCGCGGCCAAGCTCGCGCCCGGTAAGTACCTCGCCGTTCCGATCATCGATTTCGGCGGCGAGTTCCTGGCGGGCGGCCAGGTGGAGTTCACCGTGATCAAGCCCTGATCCCATGACACCCGCCCGGCCGATGAAGGCCTTTCTGTTCGCACTGGCTGCCTGCGTGTTCGCCGGGCGTCTCCATGCGCAGTGTGCCACGACCTCGATCGGAAGTGCGTCGATGTCGCCAGCGTCCGTCACGGTGTCGACCCCTACGATCACCCAGTTCGACGCGGGATTCGCCACGTTCTCGGTTACGTTGACGATCACCCCATCCAATAGCGGCAAAAAGTACGACGTCTGTCTGCTCGCCACGACGCCGACACTCGGGACCGCTACGGGCGTAGCGTATACCAAGCCGCTCAGTGATCTGCAGTTCAGCCTTGATCAGACCACATGGACGACCATCAGCACGTCACAGCAACTGATCGCGAGTCGGACCAGTGCCGCGCAGTCGATCGTCCTCTACTTTCGGGTTGCACTTGCCTACGCACTGGACGCCGCAGGAAACTACGGCACGTCCGTCACCGCGAGGATTTCGTCGTGAGCGTTCAAGCGCGGCTTGGTCTCCTCCTGCCTGTCGCGCTTGCTTGCGCGCTCACCGCGCTATTCCCCGGTACGCCCGCGTTCGCAATGACGGGTGGCGATGAGCCGCTGCGTGTGAAACCGGTCCTGCCAGGGCAGGTGATCACGGTCGCAATGCCGTTGCCGCGATACAACGGCACCGGTGTCGCGAGGTATGTGATCACGCCGTCGCCCACCGTGCGTCTCTTCGGAGCGGCCACGGGGACGCTGGCCGTGACCCCTGCATCCGATCTCGTTGTGCCGATCACGGCAGCACTGGCGCGTGATCAGCAGAGCGGCGCACTGTCGATCGCAACCATCGTTGTGACATGGCCGGATGGCACGCAGTGGCGGAACGAGATCGTCACGACCGTTCTGTCCAGTCGCAAACTGGTTACGCGCGTGCAGACCACGGAAGCATGGACGGCGCCGGGACGCCCGACGTCACTGCAGTACCTGGTGGAAAACCAGGGCAACGCAGTCGATACGGTAGCGATCTCTCTGCTGTTGCCAATCGGATGGGAGACGAAGCGACCGCTGCAAAAGATTGTGATCGGTCGTGGCCTGACGGCGACCGGCACGCTGTCGCTTACACCTCCGGCGGATGCCCGGCGTGACAACTATCCGGTCACGTTCGTTGCGATGTCGCTGGCAGACACCGCCATGAGCAATACCACGATCCTCGTATCGAACGGCGTGAGCGGACACCCGGCATACACGCAGATGCCCCTCGACCTGTTTGTCGGTGCGATGGATGTGTCGGAGCGACCGACCGCAAACACAACGGCATTCGCGTTGTCGGGGTCCGCGGACCTGGACGGCGAAACGCAGCTGCGCTTTGCGTATCATCGCAGGACACCCGGTGCGCAGGCGACGCCGTTCTATCGATACACCAGCGGACCCGACATGCTGCTCTCCCTGCGGCGCGGCGGTGTCGGCATCATCGCTGGAGATGTGCAGTCGGGCACCGGCCGGCTCTCCGGCCTCACCACATCGGGGCGTGGGTTCAGTACGAACATCGGGACGCACGGCTACGACGCGCAGTTCACACTCGCGCGGCCGCGTTCTGGCACTGCGGTCGATGACGGTCACATCGCACAGTCCCGCTTCGGCCTTCACACCTCGTTCGGTGTGCTCAGCGCCTCGTACGCGAATGTCGCGCGCACCGCGTTTCCTGGTGGCGGCTTCGATGAGCATCAAAGTGCCACGATGGGGTATGCAGGATCCACCGAGCATCACAGCATCGAAGTCGAAGGCGGCTGGTTCAGCGTGAAGGGACCGGATGCGGTCGCTGACGCAGGGGCCGCGCTCGATGCCGTGTATCGATACGCGAACGGCGAAGCGAGTATCTTGGCGGGGGTCCGGCGAGTACCGGGGATGTTGCGCGGCGCGGGCGGTGCGCATGACGAAATGTCCATCAGTGCCGCGCTCCCCCTCGCAGGCAGGCTCGGCTTCATGGGCTGGGCGACGCAGAGCTCGATGCCGATCCTCGCTGCCTATACCCTCGATACCCGCAGCGCTTCCGCGGGGCTGCGCTATACGGGATCCGCCCTGCGCGGATCACTGCGAGCCGGACTGGTTCACACTGGCGGCTTCCAGGACGCAGCCGCTTCGGACCAGCGCAGTGTCACGGGGTCGATTAGTGCGCAAGCCGGAAGCTTCTCCCTGCTCGTCAACACCGAGGCGGGAGTCATTCAGTCCGACACGGTGCGCTCCACGCTCGCGAACTACTCCGTCGGTCTGGTGTGGCGCAGCGACCAACGTTCCGCCTGGCTGAACGGCGTGCACGGGCAAGGGCGGTACGGTGAAACACCGTGGCACCTGGACTTCGGGACCGACATGCGAGTCGGGCGCGTCGATCTGCAGGCGGGCGGCAATACGGAGTTCGGCTCGCGGTCGCTCAAGCAGTCGACATCATGGTGGTTCAGTACCACCACGCGCATCATCTCCAGCGCCTCACTCGTCCTGGGCACTGAGTATCAGCCATGGCGGAACGGGTCACCGCTGCGAGCCTCCGCAGGCGTCCGCATGCGCTTTGGCGTGCCCGTTCCGTCGATTCCAGGATCACGCATGAGCGGCGTGGTGTTCGATGACGTGAATGGCAACGGAGTCCGTGATGAAGGCGAACCCGGATTGAGCGCCGTTGCGCTGCATCTCGCGCCGGACCGAGCGACGACTGACCTCGGCGGCCGATTCTCGCTGCCGAAGGGCGACCGCGCCGAAGTCATTCTGGACGCGGCCAGTCTGCCCGCGGGCTTCATCGCACCACCATTCCGTCTTCAGCCGCGCGGCGAGATGACGATTCCGCTGGTGCGCGTTGCGAAGCTCGTCATCCAGCTGAGCGAAAGCGGAGCCGACACACTGGCGCTCAGGCCCGCATCAGGACTGTACCTCACGCTTACCGACGCGAACGGACGCACCCGCGATGCCATCGCCAGTGACGACGGTGTCGTCACGTTTGCGGCGCTCGGACCCGGCATCTACACAGTGACCGTTACACCCGTGAACGCACGCGGGGACGCGCTGCCGCCGAAAACCGCCACGGTCAGCATTGTCGCCGGCGTTGGCCAGTCCATTCGGATCATGGTGCCTTCGCGCATGCTCGAGTTGCGCATGAACGACATGGGCAACTCGAACAACTCGAAGAACAACAAGGGCCCCACCAAACGCAACTAGTCGTACAACCTCCGGAGGCCCCATGAACATGCGTACCTTCGCCGCCGTCCTTCTCCTCGCGGTTGCCGCCTGCGGCGGCGATTCCACTGGCCCATCCGGTGCAAATGGTGACTTCGAAGTAACCGTCGGATCGGGAACGAAGCCCGTTTACGCATGGAACGGAGGCACCGCGTTCAGCGTGAGCGTAGTGCGGATCACCGCGCCTGGCACGATCGTCTGGGGCATCGCAAACACAGCCATGTCAATCGCGTCGCCGGTGACACACGGCACCGTTTCGGGCAGTGGTACGGTTGCCAGCGCGAATGTCGAGCCCACACTGACGGCAGGCGTGCGCTATCGCGTGTCGATCACACGCCAGGATCAGAAGACTGGATTCACCGAATTCACGCCGTAACAGCGTGAGTACGATCTATTCGCCGCCCGGCTTCAACGCCGCAGGCAGCCCGCCGAACTGACCGACCGCCGCACGCACCTCCGAGTCCGTCGCCATCTTCATCTTCGCTTCCGCGGCATTGCCCCACCTCGACTCCGCGAGACGCAGCGCCAGAAACCTCGCCATGTACGTACGCAGAGCATCGTCTGGTGTGACCTTCGCGATGCGTTCATTCACCTGCGCCAGGAACGGAACGAGCAGCAGTGATTCCCACTGCGCAGTCATGCCCGACCACTCGTCCACGGTCAGCGTTGCCGGCAGCTTCGCCGATGCGTCGCGAATCGCCGCCTGATCGAATGCACTGTCGAGCGCAATGGTCGACCACGGTGGCATGGCAGGTCGCGCGGGCATTGCGACATCGGGCGCTACACCGCCCGCCGCTTCCAACGGGCGGCCGCTGCCGCTCTTGTAGGTCGTCGTCGCTCCGGCATTGGTGCCTGCAAGAGCGCGATACTGGCCGGACGTGAGGTCGCGGTATGACCGCTGTATGATCCGGCCACTCGGCGACACCACGCGCGCGATCGTAAGCCACAGCATGTCGCCGGCAGGCAGCAGCATCGGCGCCTGCACCAGCGCCTTGCCGAAGCTTCGGTGGCCGACCAGCAGCGCGCGGTCATGATCCTGCAACGCCGCCGCGAGCGCTTCCGACGCACTCGCGCTCCCGCCGTCGATCATCACGATCAATGGCAACGTCCTGAACGGTCCATTGCGCGTCGTCCTGTACGTTGTATCCGCGGATGTCGTCCGGCCGTCCGTCGAAAACACCACCGTGCTCTCCGGCAGGAACAGGCTCGCGATCGAGACCGCTTCCACCACGACGCCGCCGGGGTTCCCGCGCACGTCGAGAATCAGACGCTTCGCACCCGACGACTGCACCGACCTCACGGCCTTCTCGACTTCCTTCGCCGAGCCGCTCGTGAACTCGTTGAAGCGTACATATCCGGTCACGCTGTCGAGCATGAACGCCGCACTGATCGCAGGCCACGTGTACTTCGCGCGCTTCACGCGCACCGTCACGCGTTGTGGCGAGGACTTCGAGCCACGCTCCAGGCTGAGTCGGACGGCGGACTCGTGCACGCCCGACAGGCGGGCCTCCACATCCGTCGCACCGACACCGATCGTCGGTGTATCGGCGACAGCGACGACGCGATCTAGTGCGAGAATCCCCGCACGCTCCGCCGGACTGCCCGGCCCGACCGCCGCCACGATCACGCCATCCTCAGCGTCA
>JBBSJG010000061.1:0-17027 GCA_038257485.1 Longimicrobiales bacterium
AGCATTCGATCAAGGTGGACCACCGGCTGCAGACCAACCGCCCGAAGATCTACGCCGCGGGCGACCTGGTCACGCATGAGGGCAAAATCGAGTTGATCGTAACCGGGTTCAGTGAGGCGGCCATGGCGGTCAATCACGCGGTCCACGACATCAACCCCACGGCGAGGTACAGTCCGGGGCACTCGACGAACCTCAAAATTTTCAAGGAACGCGAGGAAGCGGAAAGCTGATCCGTGTACCCGCGCTTGGCACGCTTCCTGTATCGACGTACGCGCTGCGTTTGTCCGGGTTCCGGCGCGCACTCTCTCTCGCATTGCGAATCATGACAGACGAATACAAGAAGAAGACGATCCTTCTGGTGGAGGACAACGAGGACAATCTCGTGGTCTACCGCACGATCCTCGAGCATGTCGGGTTCGCCGTCGTTGAGGCGAGGGATGGCGAGGAAGGCGTGGCGAAGGCGCTGGAACGGTTGCCCGACCTGATCCTCATGGATATCTCGATCCCGAAGATGGACGGTTGGGAGGCGACGACGCGGTTGAAAGCGGACGAGACCACGAAGATGATCCCGATCATCGCACTGACGGCGCACGCGCTGGAAGAGGACCGTCAGAAGGCTACACAGGTGGGATGCGACGGCTATCTGGCGAAGCCGGTGGAGCCACGCCGTGTGGTGCAGGAAGTGGAAAAGTTCATTGGTCCGGCGAGGCCTGTAGCGCCGGCTAGCTGAGGCCGATCCAGCGATCGATGGCACGGAGCGCCGCAAGACAGGCGGCCTCCTCGAGCGGCCTGGACGGGTCGATCGGCGACATCCCGGAGAGCGCTGCAAAACGACGCCGCACGGCGGCCTCCACGGCCACCGTGACGTAGCGTCGTCCGAACATCGGTACGACGGACAACCCCTCGAGTCCCAGCACCAGTCCTTCTGTTGTTTCTTCCGCAGCGCGCAGTGTCGCGAGTGCGGCTGCGCGCGCGCATCCCGCTTCACTGTCCGGCTCGGTCGCTTCACCCAGCACGACGCCGGCTTCGTGTGCGAGGCGGATGCGACATGTGACGCGGCCGCCATCGCGGGTGAGGCCGATGTCCTGAAGGATGAGGAACCGACCGCCCGCCATTGACGAATGATCCTCATGCCCGACAATCGCCGCTGTGACGATGCGGAGCACGCGCGCATCCATTGTGACATCGAAGCGCTCGACGACGCGGGCAATCGCATTGGCGAGGATGGTGGAGGACGCGCCGGGCTGTGCGTGGATGCGCAGGTCTGTGACCGTACCGTCGTCGATCCATGCGGCGGCAGCGATCACACCGGGCAGGCGTTCGACCTCGAGCATGAGGCGAAGCTCCGCGTCATGCGGATGGCGGTCCAAGGTTTCCGCCACGGTCCGGTGGTCAGGCATTGTCCGAGAGCCAGCGGTTGATGGCCTGCAGTGAGGCCAGGATCGCTGCTTCCTCCGGCGACCGTAACATGATGGCGACACCGGTGAGGCCAATGGTCTCGCGTCGCATCAGGACGTGTGCCGACACCATGACGAAGGTCTTGCCGTGCGCATCGATGATGGCGACATCCTCCAGCGCGATGTCACCCCGGTCGCGCGCGGTGGTGATCGCCGCGATCAGTCCCTTGGCGGCAGCGAGCGCCCGGCCCTGCGGCGTGCTCGCACCCGTGCCCGTGCCGATGTAGTGCTCGCGGGCGCGCCGTACCGTCACATGACAGAGTGTTTCGCGGTTGGTCGCATTGCGCACGTCGAACCCGACATACACGAAGCGCAGGTCGCCGAGGTCCTCGTCCGGCACCGCCTGCGGCGCCATCGGCTGGAGCGGCACGTTCTGCATCATGTCGGGTGCATTGGTCTGTGCGACGCTGACCACGCGGCGGTCTACGGTGACACCGAATCCCGCGCTCAGCGCGGACTCGACGTTGCGCACGATCTGCTTGGGGTGAAGCCGGTCCGATGCCAGGACGTGGATCTCGTCGATCCGCCCATTGGCATTGGTGACTACGCGTGCTGAAATGACACCGGCGAGCCCGCTCAGGAGCTGTTCGATGTCCGCTTCGGGATATGCCTGGGAATCGGCGAGAGTCATGCAGCCACAGGCGCCGTGGTATGGGGTATTAAAACGTTGACCGAAGCTACTGCTGCGGCAGGAATGACGCCAGTGAGCGGTTGGCGCCACTTCCCGCGGCTGGTATCTTGGCGCAGCGGAAGACACCATCAGCGAGTGACAAGATGCCGGAACGCAAACGCGAGACAGTCGCAATCATCGGGTCGGGCCCCGCAGCGTGGACCGCCGCGATCTATGCAGCACGGGCAAACCTCGATCCCGTCGTGTACGAAGGGGAGCCGAGCCGCACCATGCTGCCGGGCGGGCAGCTCATGTATACCACCGAGGTCGAAAACTATCCCGGGTTCCCCGAGGGTGTGACCGGACCGGAGCTGATGGAGAAGCTGCGCGCGCAGGCAGTGCGTTTCGAGACGCGCATCATCACGGAGAACATCACGAAGATGGAGCTGGGTGCGCATCCGTTCGTGCTGCATCCGTCGTACTCGGAACCGGTTGAAGCGCTGTCGGTGATCATAGCGACGGGTGCGAATGCGAAATGGCTCGGGTTGCCAAACGAAGTGCGTCTCGCGCAGAGCGGCGGTGGCGTGTCCGCGTGTGCGGTATGCGACGGCGCACTGCCCCTCTATCGCAATCGCACGCTCGCAGTGATCGGCGGTGGCGACTCCGCCATGGAAGAAGCGCTGTACCTGACGAAGTTCGCGAGCGAAGTGCTGCTGATCCATCGGCGCGACAAGTTCCGCGCATCACCGATCATGGCGCAGCGGGTGCTCGAGCATCCGAAGATCAAGGTGCTGTGGAACAGTCATGTCGCGGATGTGCTGGGCTATGATCACATCACGGGCATCGTTGTCGAGGATACTGTCACGTCGGAGCGTCATGAGCGTGAGGTCGGCGGCATGTTCGTGGCCATTGGCCATGATCCGAATACCGGCTTCCTCGATGGCCAGATCGCGCTGCATCCGAGCGGGTACGTGGCGCTGCCCGAACCGTGGCGCACCGTTACGAGCGTGTCCGGCGTGTTCGCCGCGGGCGACGTTATGGACTCGTACTATCGGCAGGCGATCTCGGCGGCGGGTACGGGCTGCATGGCAGCACTCGAAGCGGAGCGCTGGCTCGCACATCACGGTCTTGGTGAGTCGCCCGTGCTCGAGACGTCGGATGCACCCGTTACACCGGATCCCCTCGGCATAGTCAGTGTTTGACGTGTCCGCCGGCCGACGTGTGGCCGACCGGATGCAGCGGGCAGTATTCCGCGGTCTGAGCATCCGCCTTGATGTATTCGATGCGGACCTGCGCGACGGGGCAGTTCGCCGTTGCGAGCAGGCCGGACTCGGTATCGATGGGGACCTGCACGAGAGATGCGGGCGGCTGCCAGGGTGACGGCGAGGGCCGCGTGCGATAAGCGGTCTTCATGATCGCTGCCCAGATGGGCGCCGCGAGATTGCCGCCGAATGCATTGGGCAGGATCTGCGCGGGCCGATCGAAGCCCAGCCATACACCGCCGACGAGTTCCGGCGTCATCCCCATGAACCACACGTCCTTCGCGCCATTCGTGGTTCCCGTCTTGCCTGCGGCCGGCAGCCAGAAGCCCGCCTTGCGCACGGCCGTTCCCGTACCGTGATCGACGGCGTCCTGCAGCATGCTCGTGGTAACGAATGCGACACCCGGATCCAGCACCTGCGTGCCCGTCACCGGAGCGCGCCACAGCACTTTCCCGTGCGCATCCTCGACGCGCGTGATGAAGTGCGGCTTCACACGGATGCCGCCATTGCCGAGGGCTGCGTAAGCGGCGGCGTGCTCGATCGGAATCACTTCCGCGGCGCCGAGGAAAATGCTCGGGTACGCGGGGATCGGCGTGGTGATGCCGAGGCGCTTCGCGAGATCCACGACCTTCGCAGCGCCAACCCATTCGCCGACACGTATGGTCCCGTTGTTTGACGAAAGCGCGAGTGCCTCGCGCGCGGGGAGACGGATCACGCTGTCGGGGACCAGGTCGTCCGGACGCCATGAGACAGCACCCGCATTTGCGATGGTGACGGGCGTCGTCTCGATCAGTGCGCTCGGCGAAAGGCCGGCTTCCAGTGCCGCGGCGTACACGAACGGCTTGAATGTCGAGCCCGGCTGACGCCTTGCCGACAGCGCGCGGTCATATGCCGAGTGTGTGAAGTCGCGACCGCCGACCAGTGCGCGGATCGCACCAGACTTCGCGTCGAGCACGACAATCATTCCCTGTAGATACTGCGATCCGCCGGACGCAGCCGCAGACAGTGTCGGGCCCGGCACCGGATGCTTGTACGCGCCGAATGTACCTTTCTCGACCGCGCGGATCTGCTTCACCAGCTCGAGTTGTGCCGCGCGCTGGATGTCCGGATCGAGGCCGGTAAAGACACGGAGGCCTTTCACGTCCGCGGAATCGCCAAAGCGCGCGCGCAGCTCGCGGCGAAGTGCAGTGACGAAGTACGGCGCGGGGCCTGCCGCCTCGATGGGCGGTGCGATCTTGAGCGGCGTCTTCTTCGCCTGCGCCGCGGCGGCCATTGTGATCACCTTCTCGCGAGCCATGACGTCGAGCACGATGTTGCGTCGCTGGATCGCCCTCGTCGGGTCTTTCCGCGGATTGTAGCCCTCGGGATTCTTCACCAGGCCCACGAGCAGCGCTGCCTCCGCGATACTCACGCCGCTCACCGGCTTGCCGAAGTATCCGCGCGACGCGGCCTCGACGCCGTACAGACCGTCGCCCATGTAGACCTGGTTCACGTACATCCGCAGGATGTCGCGCTTGGTGAATGCTTCCTCGATCGCGCCCGCGAGCTTCACCTCGCATACCTTGCGGTTCATCTTGTCGGAACGCGGCAGTTCTGTCGGGAAGACATTGCGCGCGAGTTGCATCGGGATCGTACTGAATCCCTCCTTCAACGACAGCGACGTGATGTCTTTGACGATCGCGCGGCCGACACCGCGAAGGTCGACGCCCTGATGCTGCCAGAAGCGACGGTCCTCCACCGCGACGAACCCGTTCCACACCGTGGCGGGGACCTGCTCGAGTGTCACCATGACTCGCCGTTCGGGCGACAGGTCGGCGAGCTTCGAGCCGTCGAGCGCGAACACGCGCGTCGCCTCGGGTGGTTTGTAGCTGCGGAGTGCGGCCACGGTCGGGCAGTCCTGCGCGCGCACTGACGCGGGCGTGGCGGCCAGGATCAGGAGTGACAAGGTTGCGACGGCGGGTCGTGCGCGCAGGCGGAAACGGTCGAATGATTCAGTCATGCGCGTCGTACCCCGTGACGTCAAAGGAGTGCGCGTCCGCCGTCGACCGTGAGAATATCTCCCGTCACATAATCGCTGCGTACGAGGTAGAGCAACGCCGCGACGACGTCTTCCGGCGTGCCCGCCTGGCGCAGCACTCGCCGCTCCGGCCCGCCGCCGGAATCATTGCCGTCATAGTCATCGGGCGGGAGCACGGTTCCCGGCGCAATGCCGTTGACGCGGATGTCGGGTCCGAGCGCGCGGGCGAGGACGCGGGTCAGGTGGAGCAGCCCGGCCTTCGACACGGAGTGGTGCGCGTAGGTCGGCCACGGCTGCAGCGCCGACAGGTCGAGGAGGTTGATGATCACGCCCCGGCCCCTCGTCCGCATGACGGGCGTGACCGCCTGCGACAGCAGGAACGGCGCGCGCAGGTTGATGGCCTGCACCAGGTCCCATTCGTCCGCAGAGATCTCGAGGACGGGTGTGCGATCGAAGCGTGATGCACTGTTGACGAGGATGTCGACGCCGCCCAGCCCGTCCACGGTCGCGTCGACGATGTGCCGGATCGCGGCCGGATCCGCGAGATCGCCGCGCACCGCCAGCGCCCGCCGACCCAGCGCCTCGATGTCACGCACGGTGTCCCCGGCCTCGTCATCCGAGGCATTGTATGCGACGGCGATATCCGCGCCCGCAGCAGCCAGCCCGAGTGAGATGGCGCGGCCGACACGCCGCGCGCCACCGGTCACGATCGCGATTTTTCCCTCGATATCCATGTTCCAAAGCTAGTAGCGTGGGTGTGGAGCGGCAATTAAACTCAGCATGCGGCTGCTGCCCCGGCCGGACTCGAGAAATCAGAGGTTCACATGGAGAACACCAGCGACCTGAAGGGCCGTGCGGCCATTGTCACAGGGAGTACAAAGGGCATTGGTCTCGCCATCGCCGAAGCGCTCGTTGCCGCGGGTTGCAATGTCGCAGTGTCGTCACGTCACGCGAACGACGCCGAAGAAGCAGCGCACAGACTGACGCAGACTGGACCCGGCCGCGCCATCGGGCGAAGCTGCGACGTGCAGTCGTATGAAGAATGCGCAGACATGGTTGCCGAAACCGTCCTCGCCTTCGGCCGTCTCGACATCCTGATCAACAACGCAGGCATCGGCGCGTTTTCGCCGGTCGGCGATCTCGATCCGGAAACGTGGCGCGCCGTGATGCGCACCAACCTCGACGGCGTGTTCTACTGCACACACGCATCGCTGCCGCATCTCCGCAAAGCGAATGGTGCATGGATCATCAACATTGCGAGCCTCGCGGGCAAGAACCCGTTCGCGGGCGGTGCCGCATACAATGCGAGCAAGTTCGGGCTGGTCGGATTCAGTGAAGCGCTGATGCTGGATGTGCGCCAGGACGACATCCGTGTCACGTACATTATGCCGGGCAGCGTCGCCACCGAGTTCAATCACCACTCGCCGAGTGATGCAGACGCGTGGAAGATCCAGCCTGAGGACATCGCACAGATCGTCATGGACCTGCTCGCAATGTCGGTCCGCACCCTGCCGAGTCGCGTCGAAGTCAGACCTTCGAAGCCGCCGAAATAGATACCCATCACAATCAGGTGAAACGATGAGCAACGAATACAGGACCGAGAAGGATTCGCTCGGCGACATGCAGGTGCCCGCCGATGCGTTGTGGGGCGCCCAGACCCAGCGTGCGGTCGAGAACTTCCCGATCAGCAACCTGCGTTTCCCTCGCGCGTTCATTGCCGCGCTCGGCATGATCAAGAAAGCCGCAGCGCAGACCAATGCCGAGCTCGGCCTGCTCGAGGCCGGCGTCGCGGAGACGATTGGGAAGAGCGCCGACAAGGTGATCGCGGGCGAGCTCGACAATCACTTCGTCATCGACATCTTCCAGACGGGCAGCGGCACGTCGACGAACATGAACGCCAACGAAGTCATCGCGAACCATGCGATCCACACGCGCGACGGGAAGCTCGGCGGCAAGGGCATCCATCCGAATGACCACGTCAATGCAGGGCAGTCATCGAATGACGTGATCCCGACCGCAATGCAGGTGGCGGCGTGCGTCGCGATCAAGGACGACCTCGTGCCCGCGCTGGACCACCTGCGCGCGTCACTGCTGCGCAAGGCGAAGGAGTTCGATCATATCGTGAAGTCGGGCAGGACACACCTGATGGATGCGACGCCGGTCCGCCTCGGGCAGGAGTTCGCGGGCTACGCCGCGCAGATCGATCTGTCCGTCGAGCGCATGCGCGACGCCATGCGCGACCTCGCCGAACTCCCGCTCGGCGGTACTGCTGTCGGCACAGGCATCAATACGCACGCCGAGTTCCCGCAAAAGGCGATCGCCCGTCTGACCGCGGCCACGGGTATCGAGTTCAGAGAGGCGAGGAACCACATCGAGCGACAGGGCACGCGTGACACCGTGGTCTATGCGCACGGCGCGCTCAACACATTGGCCGTGTCGCTCACGCGCATTGCGAATGACCTTCGCTGGCTCGGCAGTGGACCGCGTGCAGGTCTTGCTGAAATCACGCTGCCAGCGATCCAGCCTGGAAGCAGCATCATGCCCGGCAAGGTGAACCCCGTCATCTCGGAAGCCGTCACAATGGTCGCGGCCAAGGTCATGGGCAACCACACAACGATCACGGTCGGCGGTATGGGCAGCTACTTTGAGCTCAATGTGATGATGCCCGTGATTGCGCACGCACTGCTCGAATCGATCGCACTGATGGCATCCGCCTGCCGCGTGATGGCTGACAAGTGTGTCGACGGCATCACTGCGAACGAGGATCGTATCCGCGAACTGCTCGAAGGCAACCTGTCGCTTGCAACCGCGCTTGCACCCACGATCGGCTATGACGAGGCGGCCGCGATCGCGAAGCAGGCATTCAAGGAAGGAAAGACCGCTCGCCAAGTCGCGATGGATCGGAAGTCACTCCCCGAAGCCGAACTCGATGAAGTGCTCGACGCGCGCAAGATGACGGAGCCCGGGATTCCCGGCGGCGGGCTGATGCCGGGGGGCGGCTGAGGGAGCCGCGTGGGACCGCCGCCTTTGGCGGCTGGCGGACCGCTGTGCTGGCGAACCGCGCCTGACGGCGCTGGCGGACCGCGGCCTGCGGCCGCTGGCGGGATGCGAGGATTCGCCTTTCGCCAGCCGCCCGCAGGGCGGCGGTCCGCCAGCGTCAGCGGTCCGCCAGCCGCCCGTAGGGCGGCGGTTTACCTTCCGTTAGATTCGCGCATGGAATTGAAGCTATCTGTATTCTGCGAGGCTGCGCGCGACAGGCCTGATGGTCGACTCGACGTGATCGGCATTTTTGATGAGCTGCTTGCACCGGCGTTTCCGGCGGTGCAGGAGCGGATGACTGTCGTGTTCGTGATGGAGTGGGGCGGGGACGAGGCGGGCGATCAGCCGTTCCGTGCGGACCTGGTGCATGAGTCCGGACGCAAGATTCTCGGACTGGACGGCCACACGGTCGTGCACCCGCCGGGCAAAGGGCGCGCGATGACGAAGCTCGTGCAACCGCTCGAGAAGGTCGTATTCCCTGCGGCCGGACGGTACCATTTCGAGTTGTTTGCGGGCGGCAGCATGATGGAAGTGGCGGCGATTACACTGAAGGAAACACCCCCGGAATAAGCGCGGACCCCTCCCGGGAGGCGCGGGTATCATGCGCGATCAAGGACCTTGAGAGGTTCGCGTATGACCGGAGGATTTGTGGAAGAACAGCCGCAGTTGGCCCCACCACAGGACGTCGTGCGAGTCCTCTCCGCACTGTCGGACGTGAACCGCTATCGCATCGTGGATCTTCTGGCCTGTGACGCCGAACTCACGTGCGGCGCGATCTGCACCGCATTGCAGATGTCACCGTCGCTCGTTTCGCACCATTTGTCCGTCCTTGAGGAGGCCGGCCTCATCGCCCGTCGCAAGAACGGGCTGTGGACCCTCAACAGCCTCCGGCGCGATGAACTCGCCCGCCGTCTGACCGGCCTCAACCAGATCGCTTTCCCGCAAGCCTGATCCCACTGCGCGGGCTCGTCCGCCGTCGCCTGTTACACCTCCTAATATCGATAGTCCGGCAGCTCGTAGCGCCGCGGACCCTTGAGGGCTTCGCGCAGCATCCGCTGGATCACGTCTTCGTCCGAGCGTTCGACGCTGCCGCCGTCGTATGACGGAAGGCCGCGCAGGTCTTCGTCTCTGAGGCCTGGTGCGTGGACGGTCTCAGAGTCCTGCGCGAGACCGAGGAATCCGATCGGCAGGAGGACAACGCGTGTGTCGATCGGGGTGCTCCCTTCCAATGCAACGGAGACGTAGCGGACCTTGAGCGCGACCGGGTCGACGATCACATCGCGGACGACGGCTTCACTGCCGTCGCCACCCGCGCGCAGTCGCCAACCATGGATGTCAGGCTCATCGGGCGCGATGCGATAGCCGGGCAGGTCACGCAGCGCGCGCAGCGGCACTGCATCGGGATCGATGGCGGACTCGGCGATGATGGGATGCTCCCCCGCGAACAGCAGACGGTGCTCATAACCGGGGTGCGCATAATACCGCTCACCGTGATAGCTGCGGCCATGTGCGTCGAGCAGGGCACTTTCGTACGGATCGTCGACGATGTCGGACTCGCCATACGGCGGAATCTCCTGCAACTCTTCGAGGAGCGCAGCACGCAGTTTCACATGGGGGTCGTCGGTCGCCATGATGCGGGCGTGTCCGATGGGAATCAGGATATGACGCACCGGCTCGACCAGGGCGAGGTCGAGATAGCGCAACAGACCGGTGTCGGCCTCGACCAGGGCGCCATACAGCTCACCGACCGGGATGCCCGTCGCGTCTGTCGTCGTGAGACCACTCAAGTCGCGGACCGGGCGCAGCGGGATCCGCTCATAAATTTCGGGCAATCGACCTTCCTTTCGCATGGATTCCACTGGTGCGCATGCAATGCACGTTCCTTGACATGCCTCCGGCGCCGGCCTACGCTTCGCCGCCCCACCTGTGGGGCTGCCAAGTCCCGGGTCCGGAAGCTTAATGCGTTATCGTCGCGACGTCTCTGCTGGAATTATCGTTTTTCATCGAACACCGGACGGCTGTCGCTTTCTGCTGCTGCTTTCCCGTCTCACGAAGCGGCCGCTCTGGGAGTTCCCCAAGGGTGGCGTGGACGAGGGGGAGACGGTGCTGGAGGCAGCGCTGCGTGAGTTGGAGGAGGAGACCGGTCTGCAGGCGTCCGACGTGACCATGCGCGAGGGTTTCCAGCATAAGGAAGATTACCGGTTTACCTCGGGGAAAGCCGACGAGCGCGTGCTGATCCGGAAGGCGGTCACGTATTTCCTGGCCGAAGCGAGTCGCACCGACGTTCGCCTGTCGGCCCACGAGGCGAGCGACTACGTGTGGCTCCCGCTGCCGGAAGCGCTTACCAAGGTGCGCTATGCGGCCCGCCGCAGGATGCTTGAAGCGGCCGCGCGCGCGGCGGACTGCCTGGACTCAAGCGTCCGCGAGGATCCGCCGAAGCCGTGATGTGAGCAGTCCGTCGGGCACTGATAGTGCCTGCCCGATGACTTCGAAGCGGGTATCCCCGGAGAATGCCTCGCTGCCGTCAGTCCAGATCCGACCCGTCGGTTCCACGAATACCAGCCTCCCATAGACATGCCGTGTCTGGTTCCAGCACTGGAGCAGGACGCGCCACGTCCTGCCGTCGATCGTGATCGTCCGTACGTCCAGGGTCTCGGTGAACGCGGTTTCGTAGCGGTCCCTCAGGGTTGACCTGCCGGAGGCCCGTACCGGGACAGGTCGGGGCTGTGGCTCGACGCGGGTCAGGCCGACCCACCCGCAGTCCATGCACCAGCGCTGCTCGACGGGCGCCGCGCGGAAATGGCGTCGCAGGAGTTGAAGCGATGGTACGACGAGGGGGAGGGTTTCACCGGGACAGCTGGGACAGGCGCGACCGACGGGGAGGGCGCGGAAGCCGACGAGTGTGCTGAGCCCCAGCGGGATCAGGAAAATCAGGACGAGATACGAACCAATAAGCCAAAGCACGACACGAACCCCGCGTTAGTATGACCACATTCCATGATGACCCGGGCAAGAAGCGGACCTTGGAGGGTGCGTGAATCGCTTCCCGGTGCTATGTTACAGGCTGCGCCGGTCGCACCGGCTCTGAAGGGGACCCCCATGCTTCTTGACATGGGGCCCGCGCGGAGCCCAATTTTCTCCCGTTGTTAGCGTGCTCCTGCGAGGGAGTAACCCTGGCGGAGAGCGACGTCAGGAGCTGGGACGGCACGTCGAACGACGTGTCCCGTCAAAAATTTCGGGACCCCTTTCGGAGGTAGATATGAAGCGTTCGTTCTTGACCGTTCTGGCTGCATCGTCGCTGCTCGTGCTCGGCGCCTGCTCTTCCAGCGATGACACCGCTGCTGATACGACAGATGCAGAGACAGTCGTCGTTCCGGTTCCGGCACCGATGCCGATGGATTCGGGCACGATGATGACGACAGACTCGATGAACCACGATTCGACGATGATGACAACGACGGGCATGTAATCCGCCGGCATCGCAGAGAACATTGGTTCCTTTGTGAACGATGCGGCGCGAGTCTTCGGATTCGCGCCGCATCCGTTTTACCGGACCACCCTTCGGACTGTCGGACCAAACCCAACCTGCCATGGATGTGCCCCGCCTGAACCATATCATTGTGCATGTCGCGGACATCGTGTCGATCCTGGCGGACGCATCCGGTAGCTGCACCGTCACAGACCACCGGTTCCGGAGCGTTCCAAAGGTGAGCGGGGTGCGTAAGTTCTGCAAAAAGGGTCGGACCCGTGCACTTTTTTCGCAACTTTCGATGGCCGCGCGAGCGGCGGAAAATCTTCAACTGATGAATTCACAGCAATTTGACCGCGTACAGCTGGTTTGGCCGCAATCCTGCCTCAATGTGTGGCACAACATGGTTATCCGTGGCGAGCGGGAACTCCGGGGAGAGCGCCACGGGAAAGGCGGGCGGTCGTTGTTACTAACGGCCGCCTCGTCTTTTTGTATATGCCTCGTGTTCGCGCAGGCGGCCGAATCGCAGGTTCGCGTCCTGGTCAGTGCGGGGATGTCCCAGTCGGGCGTGGTCGTGCGGGACGCGATTGCGTCGCCGATCCTTCGGTCGCGGTTGGGCCGGGGCGTGGAGGAGGAGGTCACGGCAAAGTTTGCGACGGCGCCGATGGCGGGCGTCGGCGTGGAGATTCCGCTGCGGCCGGGCACGCACGTCGTCATCACGGGCGGCTGGTCCGGCACGACGCTGCGCGCGACGGACGGCGGCGGTACGCGCGATGTTCAGGACGTGACGATCCTGCAGGGAATCTTCGGATTGCGTCGACGCCTGGGGAACACCGTGGAAGCAAGCGGCGGTTTCGGCGCGATGCATTTTTCGGCGTCGGATCGTGCGTTGTTCGGCGGCGGTGCGAGCGTGGCGCCGATGGTCGAGGCGGGGCTTGGCGGCGGCCGGGATCTAGGCGGGCATCGCGCGCGTATACGCGCGGTTGGCCAGCTCCATCGCTTTGGCACATCCGCGATGTCATCCGTGGGTGGTCGTAGTGGCAACGTTCGGCGCTATGGTGTTGAAGCGTCGTTCACGTGGAACGGCGCGGTGATGCAATGAGTTGGACCACGCGTCGTCCCGTCGCCATCCCGTTCCGCACCGCCATCGCGTCCATCATCGCATTGGCATGCATGGCGCTTGCTGCATGTGATTCGCCCACGCTGCCGCCTCGCTCCGACAGCGAGGTCTACGAGTTCCGTCTGCTCAACGACACACTGCATGTGTTCCACTGGCCAGCCGGATCGCAGGTGCGTGTGTATATCCATGGCAACCGTGCGGACCGCGCGGATTCGCTCGCGCGTTCTTTCGCCCGAGGTGCGGCGCAGTGGAATGGTTTCGCGCTGTTCGGCGAGTACGAACTGGTGCGCGTGTCGGCGCTCGCTGACGCTGACGTCGTGTTGCGGTGGTCCGACGAGTTTGCACCCGTCGACGTGAGCAAGTGTCCGCCTGTATTCTCGAACGGTGTAACGACATTCTGCATTGACGACCTCGATGCGCGGCCATTGCGACTCGCGTCGTTTGCACAGCTGCCGCCCGCGGGCACGGGCGCCGGGCACGTGAAAATGCTGGTGACGATCCTCGCGTCGCAGGCCGCCATCCCCGGTCGCATCGATGTTCTCGTCGCACACGAACTCGGTCATGTACTCGGCATCGGGCGTCATTCGCCCAATGCTTCCGACCTCATGTTCGCGGATCCGACGCGCGCGACATTGAGCCGGAGAGACGTCGCAACCGTGCAGGTGCTGTATCATACCAAGGCCGATATCCTGCCCTGAAAGCACACGTTTCTGATTGACCGGAACGCGCGTTTTCGTTAGATTCACAGTGTGAAGGGGCGTACTGAAGGAATACTTTTTGGGCCTACAAGTGCAACACGTTGGGGCTAGCTCCAGCCCGGGACACCATGCCTCTCGCGAGGAAGGTGGAAGGGGAGGGGTGGTCACCAGTCGATAACGACTGGGCTCCAAAAAAACCTTCAGTACGTTTCATTCTGGCCCGCCCCGTGACCCGGGGCGGGCCTTTTTTTGCAACCGCCGGTCCGCGGGTCCATAATAGGGGCGGGCCGAGTTGTTCAGCCGGGGAGTCTCAAGGGGAGTCGCAGAGCCAATGGCACGCGTACGGGTTACCAGAAGGCTGCACTTCGCCGCGGCGCATCGCCTCCGGCGGGAGGACTGGTCGGAGGCGAAGAACCGGGAAGTCTTCGGCCTTTGTGCGAATCCCAACTGGCATGGTCACAACTACGAACTGGATGTGACGGTCGAGGGCGAGATCGATCAGGAGACTGGTTTCGTGATGGACCTCGGTGAACTGCGTGCGCTCGTGGAGGAGCGCGTGGTCCATGACGTCGATCACCGCAACCTCAATATCGAGATCGACTGGCTGCAAGGCGTGAATCCGACGACGGAGAATCTCGTGGTGGGCATCTGGCACCGGATCGTGGAACAACTGCCGACGGGCGTGCGGCTCGCGCGCCTGGTGTTGTGGGAGACGCCTCGCAACTACGTCGAGTATACGGGTGAGTGAACGTGAAGAGGGGAATGGGATGGGGATCATGTCATTGAAGGATGTGAGTGTTCCTGCGCTCGTGGAAGAGCTGCTGAGACGGCTGGGCGAGGATCCGTCGCGCGACGGTCTGCAGCGGACGCCGGACCGCGTCCACAAGAGTCTCGAGTTCCTGACGCAGGGCTATGGGATGTCGGTCGAAGGCGTAATCAATGGCGCGTTGTTCGATGAAAATCATCACAACATGGTGATCGTCAAAGATATCGAGATGTATTCGATGTGCGAGCACCACATGCTCCCGTTCTTCGGCAAAGTTCACGTCGCGTACATCCCGAACGGCAGGATTGTCGGGCTTTCGAAGGTTCCGCGCATCGTGGATGTGTTCGCGCGTCGGCTGCAGGTGCAGGAGCGCCTGACGACGCAGATCGCGGATGCACTCGTGAAGGTGCTGCAGCCGGCGGGTGTCGGTGTCGTGATCGAGGCGTATCACCTGTGCATGATGATGCGGGGTGTGCAGAAGCAGAACTCGAAGACGATCACAAGTGCCATGCACGGCGTGTTCCTCGAGGACCATCGCACGCGTGAAGAGTTCCTCCGTCTCTGTTCGTCGGTGCATGGCATTCTCGGCTGAGGTCCTGCGCGGCCGGAGTGCACTGATCACGGGCGGTTCGCAGGGGATCGGTCGCGCCATTGCGTCCTCGCTGGCAGCGGCGGGGGTCCGGACCATCATCGCCGCCCGCGGTGCTGCTGCGCTGGAGCAGGCGGGTCGCGAGCTCGGCGTCGAGACGGTGATGGCGGACATAGCCGATCCGGCGGCAGTGGGCCACCTGGCGGACGATGTCCAAGGGCTGCTATCGGGGGCACCGGACATCCTCGTGAATGCCGCGGGGTCGTTCACCATGGCTCCGCTCGAGGGCACACCGCTTTCGGCGTTCGATGCCGCCATCGCCACGAACCTGCGTGGTCCGTTTGCCTTGATCCGCGCGTTCCTGCCGGCCATGCGGCAGCGAGGCAGCGGGCACATCGTGACGATCGGATCTGTCGCCGGTCGCGCCGCATTTGCGGGCAACGCCGCATACTCGGCGGGGAAATATGGAATCCGCGGCCTTCATGCGGTGCTCGACGCGGAACTCCGCGGCACCGGCGTCAGATCCACGCTGGTGGAGCCTGCGGCCACGGATACGGCCCTGTGGGACAGCATCGATTTTGCATTGAACCCCGGACTGCCGGAGCGGAGCGCGATGCTTCCGGCCTCGGCCGTCGCGGATGCAGTACTCTTCGCGCTGATCCAAGCGCCGGATGTCGCCATCCGCAACATCATCCTGGAGCGATCCTGAGCATGTTCGTCGTTACTGTGCAGGCCCATTACGACAGCGCGCATTTCCTGCGCAACTACCATGGCAAGTGCGAGCGTCTGCACGGCCACCGATACGTGGTCGAGCTGGCGCTGGCGACGGAGTCGCTCAATGAGTCGGGGATCGCGTTCGACTTCGTCGACATCAAGAAGCACCTGCGGGGCCTGGCGAACCATCTCGATCATCAGAACATCAATGACCTGCCACCGTTCGACGTGCTGGAGCCGTCGGCGGAGAACCAGGCGAAGTGGTTCTACGAGGAGCTCAAGCGCATCCTGCCATCCGATATGTCAGATGCGGTCGTGTATGTGAAGGTGTGGGAGACACCCACGCAGTTCGCAATGTATTCGGAACGGAAGATGTGGCTCTGATGCGAAGCAGAATGCTGGTCCCCGCGACCCTGGCGGCGATCCTGACGATCACCTCGCTCTCGATGACGGCGTGTGCCGCGGGCGGGGAGGCGCCGAGGCGCCCGGTCCCTCCACCGCAGAATCGGAGCGCGCAGAATCCGCCGCAGTTGCCGGACACGACGGGTTGGGGCGTGCATGTTCTCGCGCTCGAGACCACGCCCGGCGGCGGATTGCTCGCGGGCACGTATGCGCAGGGTCTGTTCGCGCTCGGTGTCGACAGCACGAGACGCTGGTCCCAGATCCTGCCCGTTGCCGACGACAGCACGTCGATCGGATCGAAGTTCATCAACAGCATTGCGGTCGTGAACGACAGTGTGATCTGGTATGGCTCGGTCGGCGACGGGTTCGGCTACACGACCAACCGCGGCCGCACATGGCACAATTTTGGTCGGCAGCTCGGCCGCGAATGGGTGTATGTCGCACCGAATGGCATTGTCGCGCGCGGTGACACCATCTACATCGCAACCGCCGACGGCGTCCGCATCTCGCGCGACGCGGGCGGGACATGGCGTTGCGTGCAGGCCGTCGACGCGACGGTCGGCGGGACGCCTCAGCGACCTGCAGGCTGCACGGAGATGCTGAATCTTCTGCCATCGAAGTACCTGCTGGCATTGGATGTCGGCCGTGACGGCGCAATCTGGGTCGGCCACCTGAAGGGTGCGAGCGTCTCGCGGGATGGCGGCGCGACGTGGACGAACGCAACGGGCGAGGGTCTTGCTGGGCGGCGCGTGCGCGCGCTTGCCGTCGCATTGGACAGCACGGTGTGGGCTGCAACGGAGGATGGCATCTTCGTCGACTCCACTGGCACATCCGCGTTCGTTGCGGCGAAGATCAATGTACCCGGCATGGCGAAGATCCCGGGC
>JBBSJG010000062.1:0-16992 GCA_038257485.1 Longimicrobiales bacterium
GGCGGCGTCCGGGTACGGGGCGAAATGCACGCCCGGATTGAGTTGGTGCAGGAAAGGCGAGCGGAAGTCAGTACGCCATGTCGTGGACAGTGCACCATAGCTGAGGCCATGGTAGGCGCCTTGAAACGCGAGGACGCCGGTGCGACCCGTACGCAAAACTGCGGTCTTGAGGGCCGCTTCGACTGCGTCAGCGCCGTCACTGCCGAGGATCGAAACGGCGAGTTCCCCCGGTGCAATCTCAGCGAGCTTTTCAAGCAAGCGTACCTTGATATCGGGCGGATAGACGTCGCCGAGGCCGTGGGCGAGGCGTGCTGACTGACGCGCGATCGCTGCGGTGACCCGCGGATTGGCGTGACCGGCGAAGGCGACGCCAAACCCGGATGTCAGGTCGATGTAGATGTTATCGTCGGCGTCTGCGACGTTGGCGTTCCAGGCCTTGCTCCAGAAAATGGGTGGATGGGGCGAGACGGCCGTGATGTTGCGGGACTCGACGGCGGCGAGGCGGTGTGCGAGCGCACGCGATGCGGGTCCCGGAATGGCAGTCCGGAGCGCAGGCAGCGCGTGCGGATCGCGGTCCATCCGGCCGCTAGTCGCGGCTGAGCAGGAGGTGGGTCGCAGCAGCGCCGAGGACTGCGCCGATGAGTGCAGCGCCGCCCAGCCTGCGCGCGCGCGCGCCGACGTCGGTGGCCTGCGGGGGTCCCTGTGACCGCGCCATGGCGGACTGTGCGTCGGGGCTCCATGTCCATGCCTCGGGCTCGGCCGGGAGTGCCTGAGGAGAGGCAGTTGCGCAGGTGTAGCATGTGCCCTGGCGCGTGTCGCGCGCGGAGCGGTTGGCGTACTGCATGGGTCCGCCGCAGACGGGGCACGTGGAATCCGCATCGATCGGTTCGAGCGTTTCGTACAATGCGCGGCGGGACAGATCGAGGGTCTCCGCGATGTCCGCGACGGAGGTGTCGGTTTCCCAGTAAAGGCGGTTTGCTTCCGCTGCTGCAGGCCTTGTCATTCGTCCCTCTTTCTCGGACCGTGTTTTTCTGTACGGTCCGTGTAAAATAGCGCCTCGTTGTAAACCCGCCATCGTGCGGCCATACTTCCGGCTATGAGAAGACTGCCAGATGCATTTGTGCGGCCGCCGCGGCTGCGTGCGGGGTCCCGTGTGGCGTTGATCGCACCGGCGGGCCCCATCGACGAGGCGAGGCTGTCGAGTGCTGTTGCGATGTGTGCGGCGCTTGGGCTGGAGGCCGTGGTGGGCGAGTCCGCGACGGCGCGAACGGGATACCTGGCGGGCGTGGACACAGCGCGGGCGGCGGACCTGCAGCGGTCGATCGATGACCCCGGGATCGACGCGATCTGGGCGCTGCGCGGCGGGTACGGCACGGTCCGGCTGCTGCCGCACGTGAATTTCGACGCGATGCGGACGCGCCCGAAGGCGTACATCGGTTTCAGCGACAACACCTCGATCCACCTCGCGCTCGCGCGTCTCGGCGTCGTGTCGTTTCACGCACCGCACGCGGGTGGTGACTTTCCGCCGTTTGCGGAGACCTGGTTTCGCAGGATTCTATTCGACGGCGCGTCCGCCGTCGCATTGGATGTTCCGGAGGGAGCGCCGCTGGACGTGTGGCGGGGCGGTGTCGCGGAGGGCCGTCTGATCGGCGGCAACCTCGCGCTGCTGGCCGCGGCGGAGGGGACGTCGAATGCGATTGCGAGTGATGGCGTCGTGCTGTTCCTGGAGGACATCGGCGAGCCGCCGTACCGGATTGACCGGTTGCTGACCCAGCTTGCGATGAGCGGCGTTCTCGCGGGTGTGGCCGGCGTGGTGGTGGGTCAGTTCACGGACTGCAGTGATGCGACGGCGGACGGGCTGGATGTGGTGCGTGGGCAGCTGGCAGACCTGGCAATACCGATTGTCGCGAATGCCCCGATCGGTCATGTGCCGGACAACTGGACGGTGCCGGTGGGTGTGCGGGTGCGCCTGGATGCGGATGCCGGAAATATTTCCCTGCTCGAGCCGGCGGTGTCGTGATGGGTGAAGCGAACAATGAGTGACGAGAATCGGATCTATACGCGCACGGGCGACGAAGGGACGACGGGCCTGTTTGGTGGCGGTCGGGTTTTCAAGTCGGACGTCCGGGTCGAGGCGTATGGCGAGGTCGACGAGCTGAATGCGTACGTCGGTTGGGCGATCGCGAGTGGTGGCGATGCGTGGCTGCACGAGCGGTTGACGATGGTGCAGAGCGACCTGTTCGCCATCGGCGCGCATTTGGCGACGCCGCCCGCGCGGGACGGGCGTCGCCAGCCGCATCTGCCTGCGCTGCCGACGACGCGGATTGCCGCGATGGAGCAATGGATGGATGAAGCGAGTGCGGACCTCGCGCCGCTGCGTGCATTCATCCTGCCGGGCGGAACGGCGGCAGCGTCGGCATTGCACGTGACGCGCACGGTCTGCCGGCGTGCGGAGCGTCGCGTGGTTGCGCTGGCTGCGACGGACATGGTGGACGCGGAGGTGCTGACGTACCTCAATCGACTGTCGGATTTTCTTTTTGTTGCGGCGCGTCGCGCGAATCATCTGGCCGGGGTAGAAGACACGCCGTGGCTGTCGGATTGATGCGAGAGCGCGCGGCGGCAATGCGGCAGCGCGTGATCGACCGGCTGTCCGCGGAACCGCTGTCGCGCGGGCAGATCGAGATGGTGGATGCGGCGTTGACGGCATCGCTTGGGCACAGGGATGCGCTGCTTGCCGATGACCACGACATCGACGCGCTTCATCCCGGCCGCACGGTCCTCATTCTGGTCGACGATGCGCGGATGGTTGACGCCGAGCTTCTGGCGACGGCAGCGCTGCTGGAATCGGTGCGACTGGACATGCGAGTGCCGGCGGGGCTACGCGTGGCGACGGGGGCTGGCTGGGCGAGCCGGGGCATGCCGACGCCGCTGGATGTTTCGGTGGACGACCTGGTCGAGGCCATGCTGGCGCTGACGGGCGACGAACTGGATGTTGTGCTGGCGGAGCGGTTGGACCATGCGCGGCACCTGCACCTGCGGCCTCGCGGGGAATGGGCGTCGGGTCTGGCGATCGAGGAGGGTGTCTACCTGGGACTGGCGTCGAGGCGTGGCGGGTTGCTGGGCCGTCGTTACGAGCGGTGGCACCGCGCGTTCTCGGCGAGGATAGCCCGCGCGGGGTAGCAGCGGCGCCGGATTTGCGCGACCTTGCCTGACCTGCCTGCGACCTTGCGTTGCCCGGGCGTGGATACCAGATTTTGATGCTGTGAAGGGCCTGCGCGCCTTTGGATGCTTTATCGTTGTTGGAGGATCTGCAACATGCCGTACGTGATCAGTGAGCCGTGCATCGGGACGAAGGACGCGAGTTGCGTCGAGGTCTGTCCCGTCGACTGCATATACGAGGGTGAAGACCAGTACTACATCCACCCGGACGAATGCATCGATTGTGGTGCGTGCGAGCCGGAGTGTCCTGTGACTGCGATCTTCCCGGACACCGACGTCCCGCCGGAGTGGACGAGCTTCATCGAGAAGAACCGGGTCCACTTCGAGAAGTAGATGGCCGGTCGGCCGAACGCGGGTTGTAGAAATGAAAAGCGCGCCGCACCCCTCAGGGTGGCGGCGCGCTCAGTTACGGAAGCCGGATGCGCGACTAAAGGCCAGCGGCTCGAATTGCATCGAGACCCGCTCTCACCGGTAGATTTTCCCCAGCGGGCAACGTCGCGGTGCCTCGTGCATCACTCTCGCGAGTGAGGATGAGACCCGCGGCGATCGCGGCTACGGCCAGCAGGCTGACACTCAAGGTTCGGATAAATACCTCCTGGAAAGAATGGACCGTCTGACCGGCGGTCCGGTACGGCGTGCGAGTGCACGAGACATGCCTTCTGCGCGACAAAACTGCTAAGCATTTTACTGGTGGTTGTTTGACGCACCAGAAGAACGTGCGGCGTGTCGCGGCCGTGACAACAATTCACGCGAACCTGGCAACTAAGTAGCGACATGAGCGCCCGTCTTTACGTCACTCTCCAGCGCGCCGAAGTGCGGCTCCTGTCTCTTGGCACGGTCGAGAGTCTGCTCGTGCATGTCGACATGGGGACGGCGACGGACGAAGAGCGCGAGTACGCCGCCGGCGCGATCGAGGAAGCGCAGCGTCTCGATGGCAGCTGGCAGGGCAGCATGCTACGCACGGCCGAGGCAATGCTGCTCCTGCGTGAGTTGCGGGACGGCAGGCGTAACAATGCCGTGGACCGCGCCATCGAATGGATCAACGACCGCACGAACTGCGGGGGTCGATTTGGCGACGGCTGTGAAGACGGCATGCACGCCCTGTCGCTCTGTCACCATGCAGTCTCGGGGTTCCACGCGCCAGCGCCGCGGGCGGTATCGCTGGCGTCGCTCGTGCTGGCGGATGGCAGCAGTCTCGGATCGGATCGCGATGCACGCATTGCTGTATCGGCACTTGCGAGCGCAGCGCTGTTCGGGTTCGGCGAGGACAGTGCCCAGCTGCGACTGCAGGTGGACGGCCTCGAGCGGATCATCGAGCACACCGCCACGGGCCGTTTCGAGCTGTCGGCGACAGCGCTGGTCTGCATCACGCGGTGCCTCATTGCTGCACCGACCGGTGTTGGCGCAGCCGGACGCGTGTCGGCGCTGAATCAGCTTGCGCATTTGCAGCGTGCGGACGGCAGCTGGCCGGGTCTCGACCTGTTCCTCGTCCTGGGCGTACTTGCGTATGCGACGGCGCGCGGGCTGGCCCCACTGATCGTGCGATCGACACTGCAGAACGCAGCGGGGATGTTGTTCCTGATGCAGCAGCCTGATGGCGGGTGGGGTCGTGATACGGGGGCCTGGCAACTTCTGGCGGGGTGGCGTTGTCTGCGTCAGCTGGCGGGGTGGCGAGCGCTCCAGTCCAGTGCCAGAGCGCCCGTGTTCAATGCCTTCGGATCAGCGGCTGCCCCACCGAACGCCGAGTGACAGCTCACCGCCCCAGAGCGAGTGGTCGGTCGGACTGTCGCCCTGGATGGCGCCATAGAGAACGCGTGCACCCGGTGTGATGTCGAAGCGACCCGCGCGCAGCGGTACATCCGTCCCCGCACCGACAATCCAGCCTTCACCGCCGACGAGACTGCGTGTCTGCATGCGTGCGTCGAGGCTGGGCGACAGGGAGATCGAACCGACGCGCATGGATCCCGCGATCCCGCCGATCAGCAGGTTCTGGGTGCCTGTCGAAAGTGTGCTGTCGCGCAGTTGCACGCCGCTCTGATCGACGATGGCGATATTGACGTCGCCGTGCTCGCGCCATATTTCGGTCGCATACACCGTCCATGCGGCCGACGCGCTCGTGCGGAACGAGTACGCGATGTCGCCTCTCCAGCGGTTGCCCGGCTGAAAGAGGTCGCGTCCCTGGAGACGGTCTTCCGAATAGTTCTGGAATGTCACGCCGCCCGTGAGCTTGTTGCTGCCGATGTTGCGATCGAGACCGAGTCGCACGCGCACTTCATTGCCCGGCGTGTACTTCAGCGTTGAGTCCGCGACGGGCTCGAACTCACTTGCGACGCGATAGCTCACGCCGAGGCCGACGCCCGTGCTGCCGATGTGATATGCCGTCGCAATGCCGGTCGTAACGCCGGCACCGAGACCCCAACTGGCTTCGCGGAACCCGAGCATCTCGCTTGCGAGCACGGCTGCGACGCGCGCTTCACTCTCGGTGTGCGTCGCATTTCCTGTGGGCACATTGACGCCGAATGTGAGCAGCGCCCATGGTGTGACCTGGAAGTTCGCTCGCACGCGCGTGTCGACCATCCCTGACAGCGTGTGCTGCGTGTCACCGATGAGCGCGGACCCGCTCGCGTATGCCGTGTAGATGTCGGCCGAGATGCGCGAGCCGAGTGGCATCTGCGCCGCGAACGGCACCATGAACAGATTGGCCGCTTTTACGCCGAGAGCGTCGTCGAAATCATAACCCTGGAACTGCACGCCGCTGCCGAATGACTGCGCCGCCGCAGGCGAAGAGCCTGTCGCGGCGGCTGATACTGTTGCTGCAACGAGTGCCAGTGCAGCCGCGTAATGCCGTCGCATATCAGTTGCCTCCGCTGCGCACGGGCGCCTGCGGGATGGTGGGGTTGCGCACGATGATCTCGATCTTCGCCGTCTTCGCCTGTGCGATCGGTGGCGTTGGCGAGCTGTCGCTCACGGGCTGACGCTCGTTCGTCGTGGTCGGCGGTGGCGGCGCGGTCTGGTTCGTCGTCGATGGTCCGGCGACGGCCGATGCCGGCGATGGATTGAGGTCGAGCGCGATGGTCGTCGCCATGTTCTGCGTCGGTACAGTCTGCTGTGCGACGACTTCGCTCGTCGTTGTTTCCGCCGCATCACTCAATTGTGCTGCCTCGATCGACTGTGTGCGCGCTGCGCCGAAGGACGGGTCGAGCTGTGTAGCCTGACGGAAATGCGCGCTCGCTGCGTCATAATCGCCGCGATCGAGTGCTTCGAGGCCTCGCCCGTACGCGAGGAACGCGAGCAGGTTTGCTGCGCGGTTCTCGTCGATTTGTTCGCGTTCTGTCGGCGACAGCGTGTACTGCGCCTCGGCGAGGATGCCGAAGACGAGCTGTTTCTCGAGGTCGAAAATGGCCTGGAGCTGACCCTGCCGTGTGACGGTGGAGCCCGGCGTCGCACGTGTCGTGGTGTTGAGGACCATGGCGTCGACCGAGATATCCTGTCCGCCGGTGCCGGTCATCTGGCCTTGAACGATGCGTTCCGCGCGGAGCATGCGGCCCATGCGGGCGCCGGTCTGCTCGTCAGTTATGCCGCCCGCCGCCAGGGCGACCTCATCGAGCAGCGACTGGACGCGGACGCGCTCGATGGAGCGGAGTCGCGTGAAGCCGAGGTCGGTGATGATCATGTCGGCGAGCGCGGTCTGGAGCGGCTTCATCTCATCGGCGATGCCGACCAGGCGGAACGGCAGGACCGCGATGGACTGCGGGGTCGGCGGCTCAGCGGCGAGGTCCTGCTCGCGCTGGATTGCGACCTTGGCCTGCTGCTTCAGCTCCTGGCGAGCGACCAGTGCGATGCGGGCCTGGATGTCCTTCTTCATGCCGGCGGACGCGCCGGTCGCGACGTACTGCTCGTAGGCCGCGCGGGCGGCCGTGAAGTCGCCGATCTCTTCATTGGCGAAGCCGAGATAGAGCGACGTGGCGCCGTCCTTCGAGCCGGCGGTCACAGCGCGCTGGAGGGTGGTGCGCGCCTCTTCGTAGCGCTTCGCCTGGTAGTAGGCGGTGCCCAGACGGGTCAGTGCCTCCGGCGACGCAGCCTGTGACACGGTCTGCTCGAGGCGGGGGATGTCTTCGGGCCGTGCCTGCATGGCGCCGGCGCAACCGCCGAGGAAGGCCGAGGTCAGTGCCAGTCCAGCGATCGAACGGGCAGCGCGGGAACCAGGTCGTGTGCTCATGATGCCGTCTCCGAGTAAGAACAAATCGCCGGTGCCCCGGCAAAGCCGCAGATGTCTCAGAAGGTCCAGGGAAAGCGGGGAGAACAGGGGCCCACCCCAGGATGGCCAATGTACGTTCGGGGTCAGGCAGGGTCAACGACTTTGAGTAGGCTTGGGCGCACTTCCGCTTCGAACGTATTGCGTCGCGGGGGGCGCGGAGGTGGCGGGGTGCGCGGAGACGTGGCCGGGGTATTGGTTCACGATCCTTCGGATGCCGTCGGTGAGGCGGTTGACGTTGAAGTTTATGAGGAGCCCAACCTGGCATCCGGACAGCTTCAAGTAGGTTACGATCTGGGATACATGAACGGGTTGGATCGTGGTGATCGTCTTGAGTTCCACAATGATCTGATGCTCGACGAGCAGATCGATGCGATATGCCTGATCCAGGCGCTCTCCCTGAAACACCAAAGGCATCAGGATCTGCCGCTCCACTGTATGACCACGCTGCCGGAGCAATTGTGCCAGACACGTCTCGTATGTGGACTCCAGCAGCCCGGGCCCAAACGTTCGATGCACAGTGATCGCATCCCCGATGATCGCCCCCGTAATATCGTCAATTCCGTGCACCGCGTTCTCCGTCCCTTCTCCGCGCCCACCGCGACTCAAATCCGTTGTTTGCCCCGTGTCCGGCGCCGAGTTCGGCCGCCGTGTGCAGTACAAGCTTCGAGGACCCGTTCGTGCATTGGAATGGCAATGCGGGACGAGCTATGTTGGCTTCGTTGCAGTTTCAATGTCCAATGGAGGCTTAGTGATCAAAGTCGGAGAGCGCGCGCCGGATGCGCAGGTGTTTGTAAAGCCGAACGAGCCGAAGAATCTGTCGGAGTTGCGGGGTGATGGGCCGGCTGTATTGATGTTTTTTCCGATGGCATTTTCCAGCACGTGTACGGACGAGATGCGCGCGATATCGGATGGATTCTCGGAGTGGCAGGACCTCGGCGCGAGCGTGATCGGCCTCTCGGTCGACTCGCCTTACACCAACGTCGCATTCGCGGACTCGATGAAGGCCGCGTTTCCGATCGTGTCGGACTTCAATCTCGAAGCGACGCGTGCGTATGATGTCGAGCGCGCAGACCTCGGCGGCCTGAAGAGCGTATCGGAGCGTGCGGCGATCGTCGTCGACAGTGAGGGCACGGTGCAATACACATGGATGGGCGCGCACCCCGGTGTGTTCCCGCCGCTGGACGAGATCCGCAATGCAGTGAAGGACCTGAAGTAGGACTACATCCAACTCGGCCAGATGAAGTTTCACACGAAGTTCGCGAAGCTTGAACGGCAAGAGCAGTCGCCTTTCCGTTCCTTCGTGCCCTTCGTGTGAACCTTTGGACCGGCCGAGTGTCCGTTACCGTTCGACCACCATTGCAAAGCCCATTGCGCCCGCCGCGCATACGGTGATCAGGCCTATGCTCTGATCGCGTCGCTTCATTTCGCCGAGCAGTGTGATCAGAAGGCGCGCGCCGGTGGCGCCGAACGGGTGGCCGATGGCGATGCTGCCACCCATGACATTGATGCAATCGTCGTCGATGAGGCCGATGGCCTTGTCGCGGTTGAGCTTCTCGCGTGCGAAGGTGTCGGAGTCCATGGCCTGGAAGTTCGACAGCACCTGGGCGGCGAATGCTTCGTGGATCTCCCATAGTTCGATGTCCTTCATGGTCACGCCCGCGCGATCGAGTGCAACGGGTGCTGCGTATGCGGGTCCCTGCAGCAGCTGGTCAGTCGGTGCGAGTGCGCTGTACGCGTAGCTTCGGATGTAGCCCATCGGTTCGAGACCGAGTTCCTTTGCTTTTTCTTCACTCATCAGTAGCACAGCGGATGCGCCGTCCGTGAGCGGCGATGCATTGCCGGCCGTGACCGTACCATACCGTTTGTCGAATACGGGGCGCAGGCTGGCGAGTTTGTCGAGCGACGTGTCCTCGCGGATGCCGTTGTCGTGATCCAGCATTTCACTGAATGACGGCGGCACGAATGTCGGCACGATGTCCAACTTCAGGCGACCGTCGGCGGTGCCCTGCGCGGCGCGCTTGTGTGAGCGCAGTGCCCAGCGGTCCTGTGCATCGCGCGTGATGTGGTTCTCCTTCGCCATCCGCTCCGCGCTCTCGCCCATCGATTCGCCCGTGGACGGTTCGGCGATGGCCGGTGTTGTCGGTGCGAAGTCTTTCGGGCGGATGCCCGCAAGGATCTTGACGCGGCCGGTCATCGACTTCGATTTCGACGCCGCGAGCAGTGCATTGCGCAGCCGTTTCGAAAGTAGCATCGGCACATCGGATAGCACTTCGACGCCACCTGCGACAATGACGTCCGCGTAGCCGCGTGCGATCGTGTCGGCTGCGGATGTGATGGCCTGATTCGAAGACGCGCATGCGCGGCTCACGCTGTACGCATCGACCCGCGCGGGCAGTCCGGCGGCCAGGCCGACCTCACGCGCGACATTGGGCGCGAGTACGCTCGGCACGACAACGCCGAAGATGAGCTGGTCGGCGAGCGCGGGGTCGACGCCGGAGCGGCTGATGAGGTCGCGTACAGCGACCGTACCGAGCTCGACGGGTGTCATGTCGCGGAACGACGACCCTGCCTTGGCGAACGGTGTGCGGCAGCCCGCAATGACAGCTACGCGTCGCATGATTCCTCCTGATGGTTCATCTGCTCATAGTGGGCGTCGCAGGCGTGGCAGTCAATCGGCCCCCCTCGCCAGGACGGCGCTCGCCGTAACACTTGCGGGCGCCCCGGACTCTGAGGCATGATGCGCGCCTCTCTGGAGGTGGGATGGAAATCAGGCCGGCACTGAAAGCGGACATTCGCGCGCTCGCGGAGCTGTGGGCGGACGCGTTTCCGGGTGAACGGACGGTGGAGCAGCGGGTCCGCCAGCTCGAGGCCGGCGGCGTATACGGCGGGATCGATACGGCGTTCATTGCGACGGCGGACGGGTCGACCGCGGGAGCGTTCCGCGCGTACAGGATGCAGCAACACATGCATGGGGCGACACTGCCGATGCTCGGCGTGGCGGCGGTTGCCGTCGCGCCTGGGGCTCGCCGGCACGGACTCGGCACACAGCTGTGTCGGCTGGCGCTGCGTCATGCCTATGACCGCGGTGACGTATTGAGCGTGTTATACCCGTTCCGGCCGTCTTTCTACGAGGCACTGGGGTGGGGGCTGGTCGGCTCGTTCCACTCGTTCCGATTCGCGCCGGAATCGATTCGCGTGACGCATGCACTCCCGCGCGTCCGAGCTGTGGCGGATGCGGTGCCGATCATCAGTCCGTGTTATGACGCAGTTGCTGCGCAGTCGAATGGTTTGATTGCGCGAACGTCGCGGATCTGGAGGCAGCATCTGGATTGGCCGGACGTCAACGTGTATGTACTGGAGCGTGATGGTGCGTGCGCGGGGTACATCATAGCGCACCACGCAACCTCGGAATCGCTGCTCACGATCCGTGAGTTGGTTGCGCTGGACTGCGACGCATACAACGAATTGTTGTCATGGATTTCGTTGCAGCGTGGGACGTGGCGGCTGGTGCACTACGACGCCATGCCATCGGAACGATTCGACCTGCGGCTCACCGAGCCGCGAACGCCGGGTGGCTCGACGTCGCGGCCGTTGTACGACCCGGTTGCGAAGGTGATTCGGGGCCCGATGTTGCGCATTGTGAACGTCGCGGAGTCACTGACGCGGCGAGCGGAGTGGGGCCTCGACAACTTTGTATTCGCGCTCAAAGTAACAGATGGCGAGATCGTCGAGAACGAGAGTCCGAAGGTGGTGACCGTCGAGGGCGGAATTGCGCGCGTGGCCGTGAGCAGTGCTGTAGCGATTAGCACCATCGCAACCGACTCGCCCACATTTGCGCAGATCTATGCCGGCGAGATCACGCCGGGTGAAGCGCAACGCCTGGGCCGCGCACGCCTGTCCGGCGATACTGCAGCAATGAACGAACTGTTCCGCCCTCGAACACCGTTCCGGCTGCTCGACGAATTCTGACGGCGCGTGCGTCCGCCGTCGCCTACTTCTTTAGCGCCTCATCCAACGCATTCCAACCCAGCAGTGCACACTTCACGCGCACCGGAAACTTGCTGACCCCCGCGAGCGCGCGCAGGTCGCCGAGTTCCTTATCCTTCGCGACTTCCGCGTCGCCATGCATCAGCGCTGTGAACTTTGCTGCGATGCGGCGAGCGTCCTCGACCGGCTTTCCTTTGACGAGCTGTGTCATCATCGAGATCGATGCCTGCGAGATGGAGCAGCCTTCGCCGACGAACTGGACTTCCTCAATCACATCGTTCGCGACACGCATGCGCAACCACACTTCGTCGCCGCACGTTGGGTTCGTTAGATGCGACTCATGGTCGGCGTTCTCGAGCGTGCCCTTGTTGCGCGGCCGCTTGTAGTGGTCGAGGATGAGCTCCTGGTAGAGCGAATTCAGTGGCGGTGTATTGCGATCGATTTCCACGTTTGCCAATCCTGTCAGTCGTTCAACAGCGTGCGCATGTGATCGAAGAAGTTCTGTCTCAGCTCGGTCGACTCTTCCGGTGACAGCATGGCGTCGGCGGTCTTCCACACGACCAGTTCCTCCGGCAGGTCCTGCAGATACCGTGAAGGCAGGACCGTGTCGGCCTGCCCGCCTTTTCGCCGTGTGCGGCAGAACGACATCGTCAGTCGCTGCCTCGCCCTGGTTATACCCACGTACAGCAGCCGCCGCTCTTCCGAGATCGGGTCGCCGCCGACGGACTCCGCGTCATCGACGATGGAGCGGGCATGCGGAAGGATGCCTTCCTCGAGGCCGACAAGGAAGACATCGCTGAATTCGAGGCCCTTGGCGGAGTGGAACGTCATGAGCGAAACGGCGGGCGGCCGGTCGGCGGCCTCCTCTTCCTCCATGTCGAGCTCGGCGAGGGCGAGGCTGGTGAGGGCCTGGCTGAGGGATGGCGGCTCCCACGCCTCGTCCGCGGCCTCGCCAGCGGCATCGGTGGGGACCATGGCGGCGAATGGTGCATCGGCCCAGACGCGTCGTTCATAGCGCGCGAGGGTGCCGACGAGGTCCTTCACATTGTCGACGCGCGCGACTGCCGACTTTTCGTTACGCGGGTCGGCGTGGATTGCGTCATAGATGCCGAGCTCGCGGAACAGTGTTTCGGCCCATGCTGCGATCGGTGTCTGCGCGTCCCCTCGCGGCGGAGTGCCTGCGGCCATCTCGGCGAGCGCGAGGCCTTCGCGGGCCCGTTCGAGCTGCTGCATGAACCCAGCGATCGCTGCGGCCTGGGCGGTGCCGATGTCGGTGCGGTATGCGTGCCCCAGCGCGGTCCGGTAGTTGGTAGATGTCGCGCGCGCGTGGTCGGCGATCTTCATCACAGTCATCCGGCCGATGCCGCGTGCCGGGAAGTTGATGATGCGGCGGACGGCGATCTCGTCATCGGGAACGGCGATCGCGCGCAGGTAGGCGATGCAGTCCGCGACTTCCTTGCGTTCGAAGAATGACGATCCGCCCATCACACGATACGGAATGCCGGCGGTGCGCAGTGCTTCTTCGAGCGGCCGAGCCTGCGGGTTGGTGCGGTACAGGATTGCGAAGTCCTCCCACGGCACTTTGCGCGAGTAGCGTCGCACGGAGATTTCCTTCGCAACGGACTCGGCTTCGGCGACTTCATGCTCGTGCTCGAGCGCTTCGATCTGCGCGCCGATGCCATTGCTGGTCCGGAGTTTCTTTTCATGGCGGTGCGCGTTGCCGGCGATAATTGCATTTGCCGCTGCGAGGATGCGCTGCGTCGAGCGATAGTTCTCCTCGAGTGTGACGACCTTCGCGCCATTGAAATGCTGCTCGAAGTCGAGGATGTTGCCGACATCGGCGCCGCGAAATGCGTAAATGGACTGATCGTCGTCGCCTACCACACAGAGATTGCGTCGATTCCCGGCAAGCAGTCTCGCGAGTTGCAGCTGGACCGCGTTGGTGTCCTGGTACTCATCGACCATGAGGTAGTGCCAGCGTTTCCACAGGTCGCGCGCGACGTCCTCGTGCTCCTGGAGCAATGCGACGGGCAGCAGCAGCAGGTCGTCGAAGTCGACGGCGCCGCACGCGCGCAGAACTTCGTTGTAGCGGGGGTACGCATCGATCGCGACAACTGCGTAGTCGTCACTGCGGTTGCCGGTGGCAATGGCATTCGCGACATCGCGCTTCGCCTCTTCCGGTGACAGTCCCCGGCTCTTCCAGTCGGAGATCTGTTTGAGGATGCGCTTGTAGTCGAATGCGTCATTGCCGACGGAGACTTCCGAGCACGCGGTGCGGAGTGCACCCATCTGGTCACCGGTGCTGTAGATCGCGAACCGCTTCGGCAGCTTTGCCTTCTCATGAAACTCGCGGAGGATGCGCGCGCCGAGTGCGTGGAAGGTGCTGACGACGACGCGTTTCGCTTCGTCGCCCGCGAACTGACGCACGCGTTCGCGCATCTCGTCCGCAGCCTTGTTCGTGAATGTCACCGCAACGATGCGGGATGGCATGACCTTCTTCACGCGGATCAGGTGGACGATCCGGTGCACGAGCGTCTTGGTCTTGCCGGAACCTGCGCCCGCCAGCACGAGCAGCGGCCCTTCCGTGTGAAGGACCGCACTGCGCTGTTCGGGATTCAGACTGACCAGGTGTGACGACTGCTCGCTCACGTCAGACCGCGAATACCCGCCGGGCCTCGTGCAGTGATTCGACGAGACGATCGATGTCGTCGGTCGAATTGTAGAGGTAGCATGACGCGCGGGTGGTCGCGGGCACGCACAGGCGCTTCATCAGCAACTGCGTGCAGTGATGTCCCGCGCGCACTGCGATACCCGCATCATCGAGAATGGTCGCAACGTCGTGCGGGTGAACGCCGGCGAGCTCGAACGAGAACACGGCGATGCGTTCGTCGGGCGTCTTCGGCCCGAACACGCGCGTGCCGGGTACAGTGGCGAGCGCGGCGAGGCCGTATTCGACCATGTCGCGCTCGTGCTGGCGCAGAGCGTCGCGGCCGATCGCAGTGAGATAGTCCGCTGCGGCGGCCATCCCGATCGCGCCCGCGACATTCGGTGTGCCCGCTTCGAACTTGTTCGGGAGCGGCGCGTATGTCGAATGGTCGGGATACACGAACTGGATCATCTCGCCACCGCCGTGGTACGGCGGCATGGCGTCGAGGAGTTCGCGCCTGCCCCAGAGCACGCCGATGCCCATCGGTCCGCACATCTTGTGGCTGGAGATCGCGTAGAAGTCAGCGCCGAGCGCCTGCACATCGATGGGCAGGTGAGGCGCGCCCTGTGCGCCGTCCACGACCACGATCGCGCCGACTGCATGCGCGCGGTCCGCGATCAGCCTGACGGGGTTGATGGTGCCGAGCGAGTTCGAGATATGATTGAATGCGACGACCTTCGTGCGTTCAGTCAGCAGGGTGTCGAGCTGATCGATGCGCAGACGGCCGTCGTCATCGATATCCATATACCGGAGCACGGCGCCTGTGCGCTGCGCGATGAGCTGCCACGGCACAATGTTGGAATGGTGTTCGAGGACGGTCAGCAGGATCTCGTCGCCCTGCTTCAGGTTCGCGCCGCCCCATGCGCTGGCGACCAGGTTGATGGCCTCGGTCGCGCCGCGGACGAAGATGACTTCTGCATCCTCGTTCGCATTGATGAACCTGGCCATGGTCATGCGCGCGGCCTCGAACCTGTCGGTCGCGCGGCGTGACAAGTCATAGAGGCCGCGGTGTACGTTCGCGTTGTCGTTGCGGTAGTAGTACGAGATCGCATCGATGACGGCGTTCGGCTTCTGTGATGACGCCGCGCTGTCGAGATACGTGATCCGGCGTCCGTTGACTTCCTGGTCGAGGATCGGGAACTCGCGGCGAATGGCTGCCACGTCGAGGCGGGACGTCAGAGTGACGGACACGGACTGACTCCTGATTCAGACAGCGACGAGGATGTCGTCGCCATCGAGAGTGACTTCATAGGTCTGGATCGGCTTGATGGCCGGCAGTCGGATGGCCTTGCCTGTGGCCATGTCGAAACGTGCGCCATGCCATGCGCACTCGATTGTGGCACCGCCGTGAATCGAGCCGGCAGACATCGGGAAATCCTTGTGCGAGCAGTTGTCACGGAACGCGTAGATCTTCCCGTCCGCGTTCGCGAGACATACTGCGAACTCCCCGACATTCACACTCAACAATGTATTCGGCGGCACGTCCGCGAGGGATGCGAGGCGTCTCATCCCGTAATTTTCTTCTCGATCGCCGCGCGCAGTTCGCGCACGACGCCGGGCAACGGCAGACGGTCCAGGACCTCGCCAAAGAAGCCGAAGACGACAAGGCGTTCGGCATCACGACGCGCGATTCCGCGGCTCATGATGTAGAACAGCTCTTCCTCATCCAGCTGGCCGACGGTCGCCGCATGCGAGCAACGCACGTCGTCCGCCTCGATCTCGAGATTGGGAAGCGATGTCGCTTCGGCCTCACGGGACAGGATGAGATTGCGATTGGTCTGGTACGCGTCCGTGCGCTGCGCCTTCGGGAACACCTTGATGATGCCGCGGAAAATGCCTCG
This sequence comes from Longimicrobiales bacterium, assembly GCA_038257485.1. GTDB lineage: Bacteria > Gemmatimonadota > Gemmatimonadetes > Longimicrobiales > RSA9 > DASUXU01. Next base: position 16,013 of record JBBSJG010000062.1, read on the forward strand.
CCCGTTGTCGTCGAGTGCGCCTTTGTAGAGCAGGTCGCTCACGGCGTGCGGCACTTCGTGGTTCTGGCGTGTGTTGTGATCGAAGTGCTGGTCTTTCTGTGCGAAGTACAGGCCCATCATGTCGCTGCGCGCGCCCGGCCCCTTGAGGGATGCGGCGAGGTCCATGCGTGAGACGGTGCCGCCGAGATTTACGACGAGCGTGTCGAGCTTGGAGTCGCGCTGTGCGTGTGTGCGCTGCATCCCCAGGTGGTGGACGTTCCTGCCCCAGCGCTGGAGTGCGACGTACTGCACTTTCGCGCCGATACCGGCGAAGACTTCGGCGACGCCGCACGTGAAGGCGGGCTGCTCGAAGTCTGGCGAAACGAATTCTTCGACAACGCCCGCATGGCACATGTCGCCCGTGACGACGAGTGTGCGGGAGAAGTATGCGAGGCCGGCCTCATCGATGAAGCGCACGATGCGGATCGGCGCTTCGATGTTGACGCCCTTCGGCACATACACGAACACGCCGGCGCTCCATAGTGCTGCATTGGCTGCGGCGAACTTGTCGACCGACGCGGGCGCTGCAACGCCGAGGTGGTTGCGGACCAGGTCCCCGTGATCGCGCGCGGCCTGGGCGAGGTCCATGATGATGACACCACGGTCCGCGAGGTCGGCCGGCACTTCGACCGATACAATGCCCGCGCCGGACTGGACCACGCGTGCTGCGTATTCCATGTCCGATGCATGGGCGAGTGCTGCGTGCATGCCGTCAGCACCGACATCGGAGCCGGCGACTGCGACGCGGTCCCACTTGAGCTTGGACGGGTCCGTGTAGCGCCACTCTTCGAGGCGGGTGTTCGGCAGTGCCGTGTTGTTGTACGTCTCGAGAGCCGACTTCCGGAACGCGGAAAGGAAGTCCGGCTCGTTCTCATACCGTTCCGCCAGCATGTCCGCATCGATCTGCGTCAGCATGGTCCGCGGCATCTCCATCGTATTAC
>JBBSJG010000063.1:0-16878 GCA_038257485.1 Longimicrobiales bacterium
AGAAAACGCTGCTGCCCGATGTATTCGCTACGCTCGAAGCCACGAAGGTGCTGGTTGCGGAAGGATTCAAGGTACTGGCCTACACCAACGAAGACCTGATCACTGCGCTCCGTCTCGAGGATGCAGGGTGTGCGGCAGTGATGCCGCTCGCGAGTCCGATCGGCAGTGGTCTCGGTCTCGTGAACCCGTATTTCATCCGCGAGATCAAGAGCCGTCTGTCGTGCCCTGTCATCGTCGACGCAGGTGTGGGCACTGCATCGGATGCGTGCCTGACGATGGAACAGGGTGTCGACGGCATTCTCATGAACACGGCGCTCGCAGAAGCGCAGGATGCGGCGCGGATGTCGCTCGCCATGAAGCTCGCGGTGCAGGCCGGCAGGCTTGCATATCACGCCGGCCGCATGCCGCGGCGTGAAACCGCAGTGCCGTCGTCGCCCGTGGCGGGGATGCTCTCCTGAGCAGCACTCCGGGCGCAACGCCAGCGCGGCTCGCCGCGTTTGATATCCTGCGCGCCGTTCGCCAGGGCGAATTGGCCGACCGCGCGCTCGCGCGCGTGCTGGACGGCATCCCGCAACGCGAGCGTGCATTCGCGCAGGAACTGACGTATGGCGTGCTGCGGATGCGTGGCCGTCTCGACTACCGCATTTCGCGGATCGCGACACGACCGCTCACCGAGATCCAGCCGGATGCGCTCGACGCACTGCGCATGGGCGCCTACCAGCTGTTCGAGCTCAATGGGATCCCGCCGTATGCCGCGGTGTCCGAGAGTGTCGAGCTCGTGAAGCCCGGCGGCACTGGAGTCGCGGGATTCGTGAATGGCGTGCTCAAGAACATGCAGCGCGCGGCGGAACTGAATTTTCCGCCACTCGACCGTGACCCCATCGGGTATCTGACAACGTACGGCTCGCATCCGCGGTGGCTCGCCGACCGCTGGCTCAAGCGTTTCGGCGCGGACGGCGCGGCCGACCTCGCAGACGCGAACAACCGACGTCCCGAGATCATCATCCAGCCGTTCAGCATGACGGCGCCGGAAGCGGCTGCGGTGTTGAATGCCGAAAGCGACATGACGGCGGAAACGCTGACGTCGCATGCGAACGGCGTGCGTCTGCTGCATGGTGACGTAGCGCGTGCGCTGGAACTGGTCCCCGGGATCGTGCAGGATCCGGCGGCGAGGCTCGTGACGCGGTATATCGGTGCGACCAGCAAGGACACCGTGCTCGATGTGTGCGCAGCGCCGGGTGGCAAGGCGATCGGGCTGGCGCAGAAAGCTGGCTACACGGCGGCGTCCGACCTGTCATTGCCGCGTCTTCAGCGGGTGCGTGAGAACCTGGAGCGCGTACGCGGCCAGGGCGTTGCCATGGCTGCGGGCCTCGTCGTTGCGGACGCGCGCAAGCCGCCGTTCCGGGAGGCTGACATCGTATTCGTGGATGCGCCGTGCACGGGGACGGGCACACTCCGTCGCCATCCGGATGGACGCTGGAGACTCCAGCCGTCCGACCTGCGCGCACTCGTGACATTGCAGCGGGAGATCCTGGAGGCGGCCGCGTCATGCGTGCGCACCGGAGGCATTCTCGTCTATGCAACCTGCTCGCTCGAGCCGGAAGAGAACGAAGAGCAGGTGGAGTGGCTCATGAAGACGATACCGGGCTTCGCCGTCGCACCTCCGCCTGATTTCCCGATGCGACTCGATCGTCGCGGATTCCTGCATATTCTTCCGCAGGACCATGGTTTCGATGGCGCATTCGCCGCCCGCTTGCGCAAGGTGCGTTGATGGCGGAAGAGAAACCGAAGCGGAAGCCCGCGGCCAAGCGCACGCGGCCGGTGAAGTGGGGCGTGGTCATTCCCGCCACGATCGCCGCATTGCTGCTGCCGTTCGGCGTCGGCTACGCGATTGCTGTCTTCGTGCTGTTCCCCTCGCCGAAGGTTGAAGGCGGTGGCGGCATCGTGGTCCCGAACCTGGTGGGCCTGTCGATCGCGGAAGCGGAGCAGATGCTCTCTGAAGCGGGCCTGGGTGGATTGGCAACGATGGAGGTGCCGAACCCGGATGCGACGGCGGGACGGGTCACCGCGCAGGATCCGCTCGCCGGCCAGCAGCTGCGTGCCGGGACCGGTGTGTCTGTATCCGTGAGCTCGGGCCGGCCGCGGATCGCGGTGCCTGATGTGGAGGGTCTGACGGCGGAGGCGGCAGGGCAGGTGTTGCGGCGGCTCGGCTTCGACGCGCGCATCCTCGAGGAGGGCAGCATGGTGACCGAGGGGCGGGTCTTCCGGATGGACCCGGTCGCGGGCACGCGCATGCAGGTGCCGTCGACCGTCACCATTGTTGTGAGCACGGGACCGACGCCGATCGACAGCCTCAGCGATCCCGTTCCGCCGGACACGATGTCCGCTATGTTGTCAGGCTCGAACCGATAGCACCTTTTCGTCTTCCGGAGCGGTATGGCAGCGCGAACGAACAATCGATGGATCCGCGGGCTCGTGTTCGTTCTCGCCGCTGCGCTGGCCGGGATGATCTGGGTCAATCGGGACGAGTTCGCCACCGCCGATATCGGCAATAAGGCACCGGCGTACGAGGTCTACAGTCTTCTCGGCGACACGCTCGACATCCGCGACTACGAGGGCAGTTTCGTCATCCTGAACGTCTGGGCCACGTGGTGTGGCCCGTGTGTTCGCGAGATGCCGGCGCTCGAGCGACTGCATCAGGAGCTCGGTCCGAGTGGCCTGGAGATCATCGCTGTCAGCGTGGACAACCCGCGGGACAACGCTGCAGTGAGTGAGTTCCGCGATCGCTTCTCCCTTACGTTCCCGCTGCTGCGCGATCCGTCCGGCAAGATCCAGCAGGCCTATGGGATCACGGGGCTGCCCACGACATTCATCATCGATCGAAATGGCAGGATCCTGCAGCGCCTCCTCGGCGAGCGGAAGTGGGACAGTCCGGAGATGGTGGCAGAGCTGCGAAAGCTGATGGCGAGCTGATGCGCAGGGTGGTTGACTACGTGTCGCACGACTGGCAGCTGAAGCTGACCTCGGTGGGGATCGCGTTCCTGCTCTGGCTTTCGCTGCAGAGCGGGAAGCCGTACAGCTATCGGATGACGGATGTGCCGGTGCGCGTAGTGAATCGTGATGCCGAATGGGTCGTGTCGAGCGAGCCGTCGCCGGCAGCCGTAGACGTCACCTTCCGCGGCCGGTTCAGCGACCTGCTCGAGCTACGGTCCTCGGGCGTATCCGTGATCGTGCCCGTCGAGGACGTCAGGGACACTGCCGCAGTCTACGCGCTGCGCAGCGCGTGGATCGATTTGGGCGGCGCGAGCCGCGACATCGCGGTTGGAGAGGTGCGACCCGACAGCATACGCATCACGTTCGACCGCATCGCCACACGATTGGTCGGCTTGCGTGCCCGCTTCACCGGCGTACTTCCCGCGGGTCACGAACTCGCAGGTCCGCCCGTGATCGACCCGACCGTCGTTCGTGTGAGTGGACCCGCCGGCCGCCTCGCGCGCATGGACTCACTGCAGCTGCAGGCGATCGATGTGCGCGGCATCACGTCGCACGATACCACCGTACTGACCATCGACACGACGGGCATGGGTGTCATGGTGTCGCCACGCCGCATCCGCGTTATCCTCCCGGTGCGTGCGGTGTCTGCGACGGCGGGAACGCCGATCCGATGACAACAGCCGTGAGTGAGAACCGCATCGTCCTGGGGATCGAGACGTCATGCGACGAAACGTCGGCAGCCGTGCTGCGCGGGCGAGAGCTGGTCGGTCACGTGATCCTGTCACAGGATGTGCACGCCCTGTACGGCGGCGTCGTGCCGGAACTCGCATCGCGCGCGCACCTCGTCGCAATCGACGATGTCGTCCAGGGCGCACTGTCCGAGGCGGGCGTGGCGCTGTCGGATGTCGACGTGTTCGCCGCGACGGCCGGCCCTGGCCTGATCGGCGCACTGCTGGTCGGTTTGACCTGGAGTAAATCGGCAGCATTCGCGCTGGGGCGCCCTTTCGTCGCCGTGCACCACATGGAGGCGCACCTGTTCGCGACTGCGCTCGAGGACGAACGCGCCGAGCCGCCGTTCGTCGCACTGCTCGTATCCGGCGGACACACCATGCTGATGTGGGTCCCGGAATGGGGTCGCTACGAACTGCTCGGCGAGACGCGCGATGATGCAGCGGGCGAAGCGTTCGACAAGGTTGCGAAGATCCTGAAGCTCGGATATCCGGGTGGTCCCGTGATCGAGCGCGAGGCGGCGCGGGGGAACGGCAAGGCGTTCGCGTTCCCGCGCCCGATGCTGGCATCCAATCAGCAGCCGGGTGATCCCGACTACTACGCGTTCTCGTTCAGCGGCCTGAAGACCTCCGTATCGACGCGGGTGCGGGCGCTGCAGGCCGCGGACCCGGATGCACTCGCGCATGCGACGCAGGATGTGGCAGCATCGTTCCAGGCCGCCGTCATCGACGTGCTGGTCGGCAAAACGATGCGCGCAGTGGAGCAGAAGCAGTGCGCCCGGGTAGTCCTGGGCGGCGGTGTCGCGGCCAGCCGTGCATTGCGGCAAGCGTTCCAGCACGCACTCGGCGACGACGGTCTCCTGTTCCATCCGTCGCCACGCCTGGCGACCGACAATGCAGCGATGATCGCACGCGCGGGATTGTTCCGCTTCGAACGCGGTGATACGGCCGGTATGGATTCGACCGCGCGCGCGGACCTACCGTTCCCCGGACTGACACGATGCTGACGATCCTTCACATCTCCGACCTGCATTTCGGGCCGTTCTACGTGGCGCGCGTGGGGGAGACCCTGCAGGCTGCCGCGAAAGAGCTGAATGCGGATATCATTGTCGCGAGCGGTGACTTCTCGCAGCGGGCCAAGCCGTCCGAGTTCCAGGCGGCGCGCGACTTTCTGGATGCACTGCCTGACGTGCCGAAGATCGTGATCCCCGGCAATCACGATGTTCCACTGTACCGCGTCGTAGAGCGCGTTTTCAATCCGTACCAACAGTACCGCAAATACATCTCGGACGAGCTCGAAACGGTCCATCGCCAGGACAATGCAGTGTTTGTCGCCTTGAACACGACGGCCCCATTGCGTGCCATCGTCAACGGCCGCATCGATGAGCATCACCTGAACTACTGCAGGGAAGCGTTCAGGGATGTGCCGGCGGATGTTGCGAAGATCGTCGTCGCACATCATCACTTCGCGCCCGCGCCCGACTATGAAGGCGGTGACGTCATGCCACACGCGAAGGAGGCGATGGAGGAGTTCCGGAAGATGGGCGTCGACATGGTGCTCGGCGGACACCTCCACCGTGCCTACATCGGCAACTCACTGGACGTCTATCCGGGCATCGACCGTGACCAGGGCGTCATCATCATCCAGTCCGGTACGACGACATCTCGCCGCGGCCGTGCCAGGGAGCGCGAGAAGAACAGTTTCAATCTGATTCGCATTACAACGGACCGTGTACGTGTGACGCACTACATGCACTTCAGCGACCTGGGTGGTTTCGCGCCGATCAGCCGGCACATGTTCCCTCGCCCCGGCCATATGTATCTCGCGGACACGCGCGATCCCGAGGACACGCCCGCGAACTCGACAGAGGCAGTCGTGCTGGCGCCGCCGGTCGGCGTGGATCCGCCGCAGTGACACGTTCCCATCGTCTGGCTGCGTATGTGATCACCGGGATGGTGGCAGGTCTGCTCCTCGGACTGCTCACCATCAGTGTGATCACGCGCAGTTCGTGGGGCATGCAGCGTGTGCGCGGCGTCGCACTCGGCTGGCTCGAGGCCCGCGTGCAGGGCGACGTGCGCATCGGCAGGATCACGGGCCGCGGCCTGCTGCGCGGTGCCACAGTGCACGACATCTCGATCGTCGGGAAGAACCGCCGCCCATTTTTCGACGTGGACAGTGCTGCAGTGACGTACGACTGGCGCACCCTGCTTGGCGGTCAGATCATCCTCACGCACGTCACCCTGTTCCACCCTCGCGTTCAACTCGAGCAGCTGCCCGGCGATACAGCGTGGAACTATCAGTACATCTTCCAGGACACGACAGCGGGCCGGTTCGGTCCGAAGCGTCGTCGTCTCATCATGTTTGACGACGTGCGGATCGTGAACGGTTTCGCCAGGGTGCTGATGCCGCTGGAGCCGGTGACGTCGCCGGCCGACACGGCGAGGGTGATGACGGAGCGGATCAATGGCCAGCTCGGCCGCGTGATGCACTTCGATTCGCTGCGCGGCCGCGTGGCGCGTGCGCTGTGGGAGACACCGCTCGAGCCCGGCCGGCTGTTCGATGTGACGGATCTGAAGGGACTCGCATATGTGTGGCGTGATCCCGTGCATATCACGTCGGCGCGCGGTCGCTTGTCGATGCGGGACACCGTGGTTTCGCTGGACTTCCCCGATGTACGTCTGCCGTCGAGCCGCGGCGCAGTGATGGGCCGGGTGATCATGCAGGAGGGCCGCAACTTCTTCGACGTGCAGATCGACCTGGACAACTTCGCGTTTCGCGACATGAACTGGCTGTACAGCAGGATCCCCGAAGAGGGCGGTGGGCGGGGCCAGCTGCGCATCCAGTCACAGCCGCTCGGCACACTTTTCCTCGCGCAGAACGCGCGCCTCACGACACCGGGCACCAACATGGCCGGGACATTCGGCATTGTCGTCGGCGACACGCTGTACTTCACGCAGGTCGACCTGCGAGCGTCACCGCTCGACATCAAGGTGATCAAGCGCATGATGCCGGATGGCCTGCCTGTGGACGGCATCCTGATGGGCACGGTCGAAGTGAAGGGCCCGCCGTCGTGATTGCAACGCGCGGGGCGTGGGATCGCACCGCGGCAGTACGGGTACACATCAGGTAACAGGAGGTAGCAAATGGTGAAGGTTTTTGCGCTGATGGCGGGGCTCACGGCCCTCCTCGCAGCGCTTGGTGGATACGCCGGTGGCTCCGGCGGTGCAGTCATGATGTTCGTGTTCGCAGGCATCATGAATTTTTCGATGTACTGGTGGAGCGACAAGATGGTGCTGCGCATGTACAAGGCGCAGATCATCACACCGGCCGAGAACCCGGAGTTGTATGCGACGGTCGATCGGCTGCGTCAGCGCGCGGGCCTGCCCATGCCGGTTGTGGCGATTTCACCGCAGCCGCAGCCGAACGCCTTTGCGACGGGCCGCAATCCCGAGCACGCGGTGGTCTGCTGTACAGCTGGATTGCTGCAGGCGCTGCCGCAGGATGAGTTGGAGGGCGTGATCGCGCATGAGCTCGCGCACATCAAGCACCGCCACATGCTGGTCGGCACGATCGCCGCCACCATGGCAGGCGCCGTCGGCATGGTCGGCCGGATGGCGATGTGGGGTGCGATCCTGGGCGGTGGCCGCAGCGACGACCGTCAGGGCGGTGGCTTCGGTGGCCTGATCATGCTCATCGTGTCGCCCATCATCGCCATGATCATCCAGATGGCGATCAGCCGGCAGAACGAGTTCCAGGCGGACGCGACGGCTGCGCAGATCACGGGTCGGCCGATGCCGCTCGCGAATGCGCTCGTTCGGCTGGACAACTTCGCGAAGAAGATTCCGATGGATGTGAATCCGGCCGCAGCGCACCTCGCGATCGTGAATCCTCTGGCGGCACTGCAGGGACAATCGCTCATGCGGATGTTCAGCACGCACCCGCCGACGGCGGACCGTGTCGCGAAGCTGCAGTCCATTGCGAATACAGTCGCACCCGCACAGGTGCGCTGACCAGGTGACGGTCGTCGTGCCGGATACGGAGTCGCGCGCGACGACTGCCGAGACTGCGGCCGGGCCGTATGCCCGCCGCAGTTTCATTATCACGAACCCGGCAGCCGGTCAGCAGCGCGAGGAGAAGTTGCGTCGTCGCCTGGGCGCTGCGTTCGCGGCGAGGAGCGCGCCGTTCGACATGGCGTCGACAGAGTACGCTGGACATGCTGAGCCACTCGCGCGTGAGGCGGCGAGGCTCGGGTATCGGAATGTGTGTGTCGTGGGCGGTGACGGTTCGCTGGCAGAGGCCGCGAATGGTCTCGCGGGGACGCGCACGCCGCTCGCACTGATTCCTGCCGGTACAGCGAACCAGGTCGCACAGAACCTCGGCATCCCGATCCGCCTCGAGGGTGCAGTGGATGTCGCTGTAAGCGGGCGAGTCGCACCGATCGATCTCGGCCGCATCGGCGACCGCCGGTTTGCGCTTGTCGCCGGCGCCGGCTTCGACGCAGCAATCATGAATGCCGCGACGCGTGAATTGAAGGAACGCTGGGGCTTCGGTGCGTACATCTATGCGGGCGTTTCGGAAGCGTTGAAGGCGTCGCCACGCCGGTTCCATATCGTCGCGGACGACATCGACATCGAGATCGATGCAGTCACCGTCATGATCGCGAATGTCGGCGAACTGTTCGCGAAGTGGATGCCGTTTCGCATGCCGCTCGCGCCGCAACCGACCAGTGCATGGCAGGACGGTATGCTCGATGTCGTCGTGCTCTCACCGCGCGGATTCCCGCACTTCGCGAATATTGTCTGGCGAGCCGCCACGAAGAGTTTTGCCGCGGACAAATCGTTCCTGCATTTCCAGACGCGTTCCATCACGGTCGAGGCGGATCCGGCGATCGCCGTGCAGATCGACGGCGATCCCGCGGGTGAGACGCCGCTGATCGCCACAGCGGAGGCGGCCGCGCTGCGGATGATGATTCCGAGGCTATAGCCATGCGGTATGCCGGCGCGACCACGCAGCGCGTGCGCGCCGCCGACGGCGTGCACATCGCACTGCACAGGATCGGTCCCCACGACGGACCCACCGTGCTCCTTGTCTCCGGCACGTTCTCCAATGCGTCGTTCTGGCTCGGTACGCGCAGGACCGGTTTCGCGCGGTTCCTCGCCGACCACGGTTTCGATGTCTGGTGCATGGAGCCCCGCGGACACGGGGACAGTGATCGGCCGCGAGCCGATCAGCGGTGGGATTTCGACGACTGGATCCGCCGCGACGTGCCGGCCGCGCTTGCCGCTGCCACGTCGCATACCGACTCCGTTGTATTGGTTGGTCACTCTGCGGGCGGTGCCGCCATCATCGCCGCGCTTGCTGCCGATCCGTCTCTCCAGGCGAATGTGCGGGGGGTCGTGATCGTCGCCACGCCGCTCCCGTGGCTGCAGTACTGGCGAGGCCTCATGGCGCGGGTGATCCGCGGCGTCTCCAGACGGGTGCAGTGGTTCCCGGCGAGGGCGCTGCGACTTGGGCCGGAAGACGAGCTCGCGGGCGTCATGGCGCAGTGGATGACGTGGAACATCGAGGCGCAGTGGCGTGGTGACGACGGGACGGACTACGGTGCGCGCTTTCGCGACGTCACGGTGCCGATGCTGGTGATTGCCGCGAGCGGCGATCGCGTGTGGGCGCCGCCGGCCGCGTGCCACGGGCTCTTCGAAATGGCCGGCTCAGCGGACAAGACGTTCCTGGTCTGCGGGCGGGACAGCGGATTCTCCCAGGATTTCGACCACGTCACCATCCTCGTCGGCCGGGGCGCGCGGAACGAGGTCTGGCCGCTGATCCGGAACTGGATTGTGGACGGCGCCTCGACGACTCATTAAGTTGGACGCCTAATCCAAGCCGTTCCACGTACTGACCCGTGTTCCAACCCCACCCAGAACCGATGAGCGAACGATGAAGTTCACCGTATCCATGCGGGCCGTACCCATGCTGCTCGCCTTTGCATTCTCGGTCGGATGCGACGGCGGTGGCGGCACCACTGCACCGCGTACGCCGGGTGCTGTCGCGATTGTGACGGGCGGCAGCCAGAGTGCAACGGTCGGTGCGCCGGTTGCCGCGGCCCCGTCCGTGGTCGTGACCGATACGGAGGGCAGGCCGATGAGCGGTGTCGCCGTGACGTTCGCCGTCGCATCCGGCGGTGGCAGTGTGACGGGCGGGTCGGCAACCACCAATGGATCGGGCGTTGCGACGGCAGGCAGTTGGACACTCGGTACATCGGCCGGGGCCAACAGCCTGACCGCGAGTGCCGCGGGCCTGCCGGCAGTCACCTTCAGCGCGACCGGCATTGCGGGCCCACCCGCGGCGCTGATTGTAAGCGCGGGGAGCGGTCAGGCCGCCGTCGCCGGAAGCGCACTTGGCATCGCGCCGGCAGTACTCGTCCGGGACGCCTTCGCGAATCCGGTAGCGAACGTGACCGTGTCATTTGCAGTGGCGAGCGGCAGCGGCTCCGTGGCGCAAGCGTCGCCGACAACCAATGCAAGCGGGATCGCAAGCACGCCGTGGATCCTCGGCACCGCGGCAGGCACCAACACGATGAACGTCTCGGCGGGCACACTCGCACCCGTGACAATCACGGCGACCGGCATCGCGGGTACAGCGGCGAGTGTAACGCGCACGTCTGCGGTCACGGTGAGCGGCGTTGTGGGTGGCGCACCGGCAGAATTGCCTCGCGCAGTCGTGCGCGACGCGAATGGCAATGGTGTTGCGAACACACCCGTCGTGTTCGCAGTGACTGCAGGTGGCGGCACGTTGACGGGAGCGAGTGCGACGACGGACGTCAGCGGTACTGCAACGGTGGGCGGCTGGACACTCGGGACGATTGCCGGCACGCAGACCGTTACGGCGACTGCGCCCGGGCTTGCACCTGCGATCTTCACTGCGAACGCGGCTCCAGGTGCGCCCTCCGCCATGGCGATCTCCGCAGCCGCCCTGCCGACCGGGCCGGCCGGCGAACCCCTCACGGTTCTGCCCGCCGTGATCATGCGCGACGCGTTCGGTAATCCAGTGCCGAATGTCACCGTCACGTTTACCGTGGTCGCGGGCGGCGGTGCGCTCGGCGGCGCGGCACCATCGACGAACGTGCTCGGGATCGCGACACTCACCAGTTGGACACTCGGCAATGCGGTGGGGAGCAACGTGGTGCGCGCTTCGGCGACAGGCGTGACACCCGTCAATTTCACAGTGGCCGGCATTGCGGGCCCGCCGTCGTCTCTGACGATTGGCGCGGGCAACGCGCAGTCCGCGGCTCCGGGTTCCGCCGTCGCAATCGCGCCGTCCGTATTCCTGCGCGACCGCTTCGGCAATGCAGTCTCGAATGCGGGCGTGACCTTCGCGGTGACGGGTGGTGGCGGCGCAGTCACGGGTGCTACGCAGGTGACGACGACGGCCGGCGCAGCAACGGTCGGATCGTGGACACTGGGCGCTGTGGCGGGCTCCAACACGCTGTCCGTGCAATCGGCCGGCGTGCCGGCGATCACGTTCACGGCCACGGGCACAACGAGTCCACTGCCGGCTGGCAATTACAACATCACAGTGCGCTACGCGACACCGCCGTCGGCGAGACAGCAGCTCGCAGTCGATCGCGCCGTGGCCCGTTGGGAGCAGGTGATTACGGGCGATCTGCAGAACATCCCCGCCAACCTGCCAGCCGGATCATGCGGCGCCAGCTCCGCAGCGTTGTCCGAGACCATCGACGACCTGCTGATCTTCGTGGATTTCGGCATCATCGACGGCGTTGGTCAGATACTGGGTCAGGCGGGGCCGTGCTTCATCCGTACCGCGGACGGACTGCCCATCATCGGCACCGTCCAGCTCGATGGTGCCGACCTCGCGCGGTTGGAGGCGGACGGCAGCATCGACGCTGTGGTGCTTCATGAGATCGGGCATGTCCTCGGCATCGGCTCGCTGTGGGAAAACCAGGGACTGCTCGCCTTCGCGTCGACCGATACCGTGTCGTTCACCGGCGTCAATACGGGCACGGCGTTCCGCGGCATCCCCGGCAACACGTTCCTCGGCCAGTCCACGCCCGTCGAAAACTGTGTCGGGCTGAATGGTTGCGGCCAGGGCACTCGCGACTCGCACTGGCGGGAACTGGTGCTCGGCCGCGAGCTCATGACGGGATTCATCAGCCCGTCCGGGCAGACCAACCCCCTGAGCCTGATGACCATCGAGTCCCTGGGCGACATGGGGTACCTGGTGAACAGAGGAGCGGCCGATCCATTCATATTGGGCGCCGGTCTCTGGGCGGACGGCAATGACAGGACAATCGAACTGGCGGAGATAAAGCCGTCTTTCAGGATTCGCAGGATGGATACTGACGGCCGGATCCGGCAGTAGGAGGGGTTGATCGAGTGAGCCCGTCCGCCCACATTTGAGGACTGTCCCTGCCCGCAGCCGGGCAGGGCGTCGCACCCGAAACAGGAATCCGCTCCATGCCCATGCCAGCCACGCAGATCCGGAAGGGCGCGGTCATCGTCTTCAACGGCGAGCCGCACCGTGTCATCGAATTCGCTCACCGCACGCCGGGCAACCTGCGCGCGTTCATCCAGGCGAAGATGAAGAACATCAAGACGGGTGCGACACTCGAGCACCGCTTCCGCGCGGCGGATACGGTCGAGAAGGCGGACATGTCGACGCAGGAACTGCAGTTCATGTACAAGGACGCACAGCACTACCATTTCATGAATAATGCGACGTTCGACATGATCGAACTCGATGATGAAGCGCTCGGCGACAATGCGCCGTGGCTCACCGAGAATATGATCATCCTCTGCGAGTTCTATGAGAACAATCCGATGGGTGTCGAACTCCCATCGTCCATGACGTTCGAAGTTGTCGAGACCGATCCGGTCATGGCATCCGCAACGAAGACCGCGATGACGAAGCCGGCCAAGCTGTCGAACGGCGTCACCGTGCAGGTCCCGAACTTCATCAACCAGGGCGACGTCTTGCGCATCGATCCGCGCGAGGGCAAGTACCTGGAGCGTGCGAAGTAACCATCCTTCCGGCTACTCGACCGCGCCGCCCAGGCTGCGCGCGGTCGAGTGGCTCGACGCCCGCCTGAGCACGCGGTCCCCCCGCGCGATCGCGTGGATCATCGTCGCACTCTGGGTCGTTGTGGTCATTGCGGACGTCACGACCGGCCCGCAGCTCGCGCTCTCCCTGTTCTACCTCGCCCCCATCGGCATTGCATCGTGGTATCTCGGCTGGCACGCCGGCCTCGGCATGTGCGCATTCGGCACCATCGCGTGGTATACCGCGGACCTGCTCACAGGCCTCGATGTGACGACACACGCGATCCGCTTCTGGAACACCTCGATCCGCGCCAGCATCTTCCTGATCGTCACGTACTCACTGGCCATGCTGCGTTACAGGATCAGTGTCGAGGGCGACCTGGCGAGGACGGATGCGCTGACCGGCCTGTCGAACTGGCGGCACTTCAGTGAGCTGTCGACGCGGGAACTGGCGAGGGCAAAGCGGTATGGGACGCCGGTCACATTGGCATACCTCGACCTCGACAACTTCAAGCGCGTGAATGATTCGATGGGCCATGAGGCGGGCGACGCATTGCTGCGCGACATCGGCGATGTGTTGCGTAGAGGCCTGCGCGTGACTGATATCGCCGCCCGCGTCGGGGGCGACGAATTCGTGATCATGTTTCCGGACCTGGATCGCGATCGCGCCGAGCATGCTGTGGCCAAGGTCAATGCGGGGCTGCAGGCGCTGTGCCGCCGCGCACCGGAGCTCGGCTTCAGCATTGGTGTTGTCACTGCCACCCACCCGCCGCAGGACGTCGAGCTGCTGGTCCGTGCCGCCGACTCGCTGATGTACGAGGTGAAGGCGGAAGGGAAAGGAAGGGTCCGGTTCGCGGCATTCGCTGGACCGACCGTCACGGCCGGGGGTATTCTGGAACCATGGAAGAAAAGCTGATCATTCGCGGTGCCCGCGAGCATAATCTCCGCAACATCGATGTTGAAATCCCCCGGGACAAACTGACCGTCATCACGGGTCTGTCCGGGTCAGGCAAATCCTCGCTCGCCTTCGATACGATTTACGCCGAAGGCCAGCGCCGCTACGTGGAGTCGCTTTCGGCCTACGCTCGCCAGTTTCTGGGCGTCATGGAGAAGCCGGATGTCGATGTCATCGAAGGACTGTCGCCTGCAATCTCGATCGAACAGAAAACGACGGGTCGAAACCCTCGCTCAACGGTGGGAACAGTCACGGAGATCTACGACTACCTGCGCCTGTTGTGGGCGCGGGGGGGTGTGCCGCACTGCGCGGACTGCGGCCTGCCTGTGCGTCGCCAGTCGGCGACCCAGATCGTCGATCAGCTGATGGCCTGGCCGGATGGCACGCGCATCGAAGTGTTGTCACCGCTGGTGCGCGGACGGAAGGGCGAGTTCAAGGACATCTTTGAGGACGCCCGTCGCAAGGGGTTTGTGCGCGCGCGCGTCGATGGTGCGACGTATGAGTTGGAGAAGCCGCCGAAGCTGAACCGCTACGAGAATCACGATGTATCGATTGTGGTCGACCGTCTCGTGATTCGCGAGCAGGACACGGCGCGTCTTGCGGACTCACTCGAGACTGCGTTGCGCGCAGCGAACGGGATTGTCGAAGTCGTGGAGTACGGACCGACGGACCCGAAGGTGCACCTGTTCAGCGAGCGGTATGCGTGCGTAAAGTGCGGCACGAGCATCGCCGAATTGGAGCCTCGTCAATTCTCGTTCAATTCGCCGTATGGTGCGTGTGACTCATGCGGCGGCCTCGGCACTCGCCGCGAGGTTTCAGCGGACCTCGTCATCGGCGACCCCATCATTTCGATTCTCGAGGGTGTCGTGCTGCCGTGGGGCGAGCCGTCCGGCCACCTGCGCCGTTCCGTCATCCCCGGCCTGGCCGCGCACTTCAAGTTCGAGCCGAACCAGCCATGGGGTGAGCTCCCCGAAAAGGCAAGGACGGCGATCCTGTTCGGCACTGGGAAGACCAAGGTCAAGTTCCCGTACAAGGCCGGTGGCACTGCGGGTACCTACAGTGAGCCATGGGAGGGCATCCTTGCGAACGTGATGCGCAGGTATG
The DNA here is from genome assembly GCA_038257485.1 of Longimicrobiales bacterium. Taxonomy (GTDB): domain Bacteria; phylum Gemmatimonadota; class Gemmatimonadetes; order Longimicrobiales; family RSA9; genus DASUXU01. The sequence goes on from JBBSJG010000063.1 coordinate 14,836, forward strand.
AAGAGAGCACGTCCGATACGGTGCGCGAGCAGCTCGAGAACTACATGATGACGTTGCCGTGCCGTGTATGCAGCGGTGCGCGTCTGAAGCCCGAGAGCCTGGCGGTCACCGTCGGCGGTCGTTCGATCGGTGATGCGATTGCGATGAGTATCACGGAAGCGCAGACGTTCTTCGGCGAGATGTCGGAATCGACGTCACTGCCGCAGGAAATCGCGGTTCCGATCCTGAAGGAAGTACGGGAGCGACTGTCCTTCCTGGTGAATGTCGGACTCGAGTATCTGACGCTCGGTCGCAGTGCAGAGACGCTGTCCGGCGGCGAGTCGCAGCGCATCCGTCTCGCCACACAGATCGGCAGCCGCCTCGTGGGCGTGCTGTATATCCTCGATGAACCGTCGATCGGATTGCACCAGCGGGACAACGAGCGGCTGCTGGCGACGCTCAAGCAACTGCGCGATCTGGGGAATACGGTGCTGGTCGTCGAACACGATCAGGACACCATCGAGGCCGCGGATTACATCATCGATATGGGACCCGGCGCGGGTCGCCATGGCGGCGAAGTCGTCGCGGCGGGGTCGCTGGCGGAAGTCCTCAAGTCCGAACGGTCGCTGACGGCCGCGTATATCCGGGGCGATCGCAAGATTCCAATCCCCGCGACGAGACGTCCGATCGTGGAGGGGCAGTCGTTGCGCGTGCGCGGTGCACGCGAGCACAACCTGCGCAACATCGATGTAGAGTTCCCGCTCGCGACGTTCACGTGTGTCACGGGCGTGAGCGGCAGCGGCAAGAGCACGCTGATCAATGACATCCTGTATGCCTCCCTGTCGAAGCACTTCTACGGCACGCGTATCCTTACGGGCGCGCACACCGGGATCGATGGTCTCAATCGCATTGACAAGGTCGTGGATGTCGACCAGTCCCCGATCGGTCGCACGCCTCGCTCCAATCCGGCCACGTATACCGGACTGTTCACGCCGATCCGAACGCTGTTCGCCGAACTGCCCGAGTCAAAGATCCGTGGCTACACGCCCGGCCGCTTCAGCTTCAATGTGAAGGGCGGCAGATGCGAGGCGTGTCAGGGCGATGGTCTCATCAAGATCGAGATGCACTTCCTCCCCGACGTCTACGTCCCGTGCGATGTGTGCCGCGGCCGACGTTACAACCGCGAGACGCTCGAGGTCTTCTACAAGGGTCGCACGATCGCGGATGTTCTCGACATGACGGTCGCCGAAGCGGTCGAGTTCTTCGATGCAGTGCCGAACATCCGCCACAAGCTGCAGACGCTGGCGGACGTCGGTCTGGGCTATATCCACCTTGGGCAGTCGGCAACGACCCTGTCGGGTGGTGAGGCGCAACGCGTCAAACTTGCAACCGAGCTCGCGCGACGGGATACCGGCCAGACGTTCTATATCCTCGATGAGCCGACGACGGGCCTGCACTTCGAAGACGTTCGCGTCCTGCTCGAAGTGCTGCACCGCCTGGTGGACCGCGGCAATACGGTCATCTGCATCGAGCACAATCTCGAGGTCATCAAGACCGCCGACTGGGTGATCGATCTGGGCCCCGAGGGCGGCGACGGCGGCGGTGCACTCGTGGCGGAAGGCACGCCGGAGGAGGTTGCGGCGAACCCGGTATCCCACACGGGCCGGTTCCTCGGTGAGATCCTGGGCCTGGCACCGGTCGGCTGAGGCTCAACGCCAGTGATCCATCGTCTCATCGCTGCCGCCGTCGTATCCGCCGCCCTGGTACCTGCAACTGCTCAGGCGCAGGTGCGCGACGATTCCGTGCGCATTCTCGGCACGATCCAGGTGACGGGTTCGCGCACGCTCACCACGGTCGGCGGCTCGAGCGCCGTCGCATTGCGAATCGACTCGCTGCGTCTGCCGGCCGCGCCATCGCTCGCTGATGTCATGCGCGAAATTCCGATGCTCCATCTGCGCACGAATTCGCGGGGCGAGACGGAAGTCATCGCGCGCGGTTCGGAGTCACGCCAGGTCGCGGTGCTGCTCGATGGCATCCCGCTGACGCTCGGCTGGGATGCGCGCG
>JBBSJG010000064.1:0-16711 GCA_038257485.1 Longimicrobiales bacterium
CGAGCCGTGGTCGAGCTCGATGACACGCAGGCCTTCATGCCGGCGGACCAGCTCGAGGTCGTGCGTCGCGAACAGCACTGCCGTACCCGATGCATTGATACTGCGGATCAACTCGAAAATGCCCGTCGTCGCACGCTCATCCAGATTGCCCGTCGGTTCATCCGCGAGCAGCACCAGCGGGTCATGTGCCAGGGACCGCGCGATCGCGATGCGCTGCTGCTCACCACCCGACAACTCCGTCGGCAGCGCCTCCGCTTTGCTCGCAAGCCCGACCTGTGCCAGAAGCCTGCCCACCTTCGTCCGGATGACCGTCGGCCTCGCACCCGTCACCTCGAGCGCGAATGCAATGTTCTCCGCGGCCGTGCGGTTCGGCAGCAGCTTGAAGTCCTGGAACACGTAGCCGATCTTCCGCCGCAGCATGGCAACTTCACGCGGCTTGATCCTCGCCGAGTTGTAGCCGCTCACCCGCACTTCGCCGCGCGACGGCGAGTCCCCCATGTGGATCAGCTTCATCAGCGTCGATTTGCCCGCTCCACTGTGCCCCGTAAGAAAACAGAACTCGCCCTTGTTCAGCTCGAACGAGACGTCATTCAGTACTGCGCCGGTGCGCGGATACTCCTTGCTGACATTGACCAGCCGGATCATGCGCGCCCTCCGACGACGGCCCGCCGGCGCTGTACCAGCGTCACGGCGAGATCGATCGCTTCCACCATCGACGTGGGGTCCGCAACGTTCCGGCCCGCGATGTCGATCGCAGTGCCATGATCGGGCGACGTGCGCACGAATGGCAGACCGAGCGTGACATTCACGCCGTGGCCGAATGCCGCAGTCTTGAATGCGGCCATGCCCACGTCGTGGTAGGGCGAGATGACCACGTCGAACTCACCTCTTGCGGCGCGTACGAACACCGTATCCGCGGGGACCGGACCCGTGACATCGATGCCAGCCGCGCGCAGCTGCTGAATTGCCGGAGCGTAAATCGTTTCCTCCTGGTTGCCGAACAGGCCGCCATCGGACGCGTGCGGATTGAATGCGCACAACGCGACACGCGGACTGGGGATCCCCCATTCGCGCTGCAGTGCCGCCGTCGTCAGCATCGTCTGTGAGACCAGCAGCGCAGCCGTGAACCGTGAAGGCACATCCGCGAGTGCGATGTGCGTGGTCGCCAGCACGACGCGCAGTGGCCCGCCCATCGCCGTGTGCGATGCCGCCATCATCATCACAACTTCGGCATCATCCGCAAGCGAGGCAAGCATCTCTGTGTGGCCGGGGAAATTATAACCGCCTGCATGCAGCGCAGCCTTGTCGATCGGCGCGGTGACAACACCGTCGACATCGCCATTGAGCGCCATGGCGGTCGCGGCTTCGATGGCCAGGCCTGCAAGAGAACCCGCGCGTGCGAGCACGACCGCGTGGTCATCCGCGGACGACGGGGTCCATTTGCCGATGCTGTGAAGAGGGAGGACGGCGTCGTCGACGCATGTGCCGGTGGGTCCGACGAAGAGGAGTTCGGGAGTGTCGGGCCGGTCTGCCATCACCCGTGCGGCCGCCAGTGCGACTTCAGGGCCTACGCCACGAGGGTCGCCCAGCGTGATCGCCAGGCGTACCCGTTGCTCCAGTGCGGGGCCGGTCACACGGGGTTCGCTCAGTGAGGCCGGATATCGATATACGTCCTGCGCTTCAACTCGGTCACCACCTCGTCCAGCAGCTTCTGCGTTTCCACGATCGAGCGGATATTGTCGCGCACGCCAGGATCATTCAACGACCACTGACCCGCGGGCGACGTTTCCGTCAGCTTCGCGATTGTGATCTGCTGGCCCGGACCGGCCGGCGATGTCATCGGTCCGACCACATCACCCTTGGCTGCCTTCGTCAGATCGAGGCCGGTCCCCGCGAGCAACTTCTCGGGATCCACCGTCGAGACCGTCAGATCCTCCGAAGCATCGCCATACTGTTTCACAAGCTCCTGGATGTCACCGCCGGCCCGCAATTTCGTCGCGGCCGTGTCGGCACGCGCCTGCGCGCGCACCAGGTCATCCGCTGTGACCGTCGGCGAGATCAGAATATGCCGGGCCTGCACCTGACCGCCCCGTCGACGCTGCACGTCGATCACGTGATAGCCGAACTGTGTGCGGACCGGAGGAATCAGCGTGCCGGCTGGAACACTGAATGCCGCACGTCCGAACTCACGTGCCACGTCGCCCTCGACGAACCAACCGAACTCACCGCCCTTTTCCTTCGTTCCGAGATCGTCCGAGAAGCGGCGGGCGAGATCGCCGAACGCTTCACGATCCTTCAACAGTGTCTGAAAAATCGAATCCGCCTTCGCCTTCGCACGCGTCAGTGCCGTATCGGAGGGACTGACCCGCACCACGATCTGCTGGTAACTCACCAGCGCCGGGCGTGGTCCGCGCGACTGCTGCCACAGCGGGAACAGCTCTTCGATTTCCTTCTCCGATGCCTTCGGCGCCTTGCGTTCCTGCGACATCCGGCCGCGGAACTGCTTGAACAACTCCTCCGTGCGAACCTGCGCAGAAAGCAGATTCTTGTATTCCTGCACCGTCATGCCGCTCGCGCGCAATCGCTGCACGAACACCACGGGACCGCCCTGCTGCGCCTGCATCTGCAGATACCGCTCGTCCACGACCGCCGCGACGCTCGCTTCGCTCACCTTGTATGTCGTGTCTCGCACGATCGTCTGCAGGATCACCAGCTCCTCGACCCGCTCGCTGATCAGCTCCTCCTGCATCGCCTTCAGCGCTTCCGCCGTCGTCGGCACCGGACGGTTCGCCTGCTTCAGCTCCTGCATCCGTCGCCCGGACGCATCCAGCACGAACGCGCTCGTGATCACACTGTCGCCCACCACCGCAACGATCCCCGCGACACGCGTCGAATCCGATGTCTGCGCGACCAGCGGTGCTGCCCACAAAGCGGATGTCAGGATGGCCGTAAAAATCTTCGTGTATCGCATGTTATGCCCTTGAAAGGAGGCGGGCCGACCGCGTCACCGCGACCGGCCCTTCTTATATCCCCTCTGAATACCCGTGTTCCGGGAATCCGAGAACGCTTTACGAGCCGTTGACTACTGCCCGCCGCCCGGGACCGGGGGCTGCGTCTGCGGTGTCTGCTGCGGCATCTGCGGCATCTGCATGCCTGGCGGCAACATCGGGGCCGCAGGACGCTTCGCCTCGAGCTTTGTCACCACTGCCGGGATCGACTTCTCGAAGATCTCAGCCTCGTACTTCTCGCGCAGTGCATACCCGACCGAGCCGAGGCGGACAACCTGCATCTCACCCTTCAGCACCTTGTCCAGGTACGACATCACGGCCTTCTCGATCGCCTGCTTCGCATTCTGGCCCTCGGCAACCACGATCGGGTTCAGACCCGTCGCCTTCGACATCTGAACCAGCTGTGTGTGCGCCTGCAGCTTCAGCGAATCCTCTTCCGCCTTGTTCGCCGTAATGCCCGCCGCCTTCGCGCGCTCGATCAGCACTTCATCGCGCGCCAGCATGCGCAGCCATTCCTTCAGGTCGTCGTCAGAAGCCGTCTCGACCTGCGCGCGCTGTTCCGCCTGACGCGACCGCATGATGTCCACGTACTCCTTCGCCGTCAGCTCGCCACCCTCGTATTTCACGAGGTCACGGCCGCCAGCACGACGCGACATCCGCTGCTCCGGCTTCTTCGCCAGCTCACGCGCCACTTCGACCGAGCCGTCCTGGACTTCCATTTTCTTCTCCGCCATCAACTTGTCGAGGTACGACTTCTCGGCATCCGCGTACATCTTCGCGATCGACGTCTGGCGGAACTCCACCTTCGTATCCTCGAAGTTCGGAACCTTCCGCTCCTCGACCTTGATGATGTGCAGACCGAATGTCGTCTCCACCACATCGCTGACCTCGCCCTGCTTCAGCGCGAACGCCGCCTGCGAGAACGGTGCGACCATCGCGTCGAATGTGAAGAAGCCAAGGTCACCACCGCGCTCTGCTGCGCCCGGCTCCTGGCTGTACTTCTTCGCCAGGCCCGCGAAATCAGCGCCGCCCCTCGCCTGGTCACGGATCGACTTCGCCAGCGCCAGCACACTGTCGCGCTGCTGCGGCGTTGCATCCGCAGGAAGCTGCAGCAGCACATGACGCGCGTGCACCTGCGCACCCGGCTGCTCCTTGTCGAACAGCGCCTTCAGCTGCGCATCCGACACCATCGTATCCACCGTGATCACCTTGTCACGGAGCTTGAACACCAGCTGCTGATTGAAGTACGGCGTCAGCGCGCCGCTCAGGTCGATGTTCTTCAGCGTCGAATCTTCCATCGACGCCTTCGCAAGCAGCGTGAAGTCGATCCACAGGTTGCCGATTGCGTCAACCACCTCTGCCTTCGCAGGGATCTGCTGATACGGCGCCAGCAGGTTGACCGTGGAATCCACTGACAGCTCATGGCCGCCGGCACGCGCCAGCACGTCCGTTTGCGAGGTCATGGCCTGACCGAAGCTGTCACAGGCTGTAAACGAGACGGCGCCGCCAATGAGCGCCAGGGTCGCGACGAGTTTACGCATTTTATGAGTTCTCCGTTGGGACGATTCCGGCAAAGATCACCAAATTAGCGGCCGGGGCCGGGACACGCCAGCGTCCTGTCTACACGCTCAGGACCTCAAGCGGTCCGTCGCCAGTGCTTCCAGCGCCGCCAGCAGCGTTTCCGCGATATCCCTCGCCCCGTGCCGCTTGATCACGAAGGACAGCGGCACCGGCCGCCGGATCTCTACCGCCACCTGGTGGTCCCGGAACGCATCCTGGAGCACCGCCATCCGCGGATTCGTACCCGTTGCGAACGTGACCCGTGCCGCATCCCCCTGCACGAGAATCCGTTCGACGCCCAGTTGTGTACCCAGAAGCCGCAACTCCGCCGACAGGAACAGGCGCTCGACCTCCGCCGGCGGTACGCCATAGCGGTCCCGGACCTCCGCACGGATCGTCGCGACCTCCGATAGCGCTTCCACCCGGGACAGTCGCCGATACAGGTGCAGTTTCTGAGCGGCGTCCTGGACAAATTCGTCGGGCAGGAATGCCGCGCCTTCAATGGAGACATCGGTCGGGGCCACATCTTCGGCCGGCTTCTGTCCCTTCATCCGCTTGATGGTGTCTTCGAGCAGACGGGTGTAGGTGTCGAGCCCGACGGCGGTGACGAACCCGGACTGTTCGCCGCCGAGCAAGTTGCCGGCGCCGCGCAGTTCGAGGTCTTTCATCGCGATCGCGTAGCCGCTGCCGAGCTCAGTGTAATGTTCCAGGATGCGCAGCCGTTTTTCGGCGTCCTCGCCGATGCCTTCGTGTGTGAGCAGGTAGCAGTACGCGCGGTGGTGTGATCGGCCGACGCGGCCGCGGATCTGGTAGAGCTGAGCGAGGCCGAACTGGTCGGCGCGGTCCACGATGAGTGTGTTCGCGTTCGGCACATCGAGCCCGTTCTCGATGATTGCGGTGGTGACGAGGATGTCGATGTCACCCGCAATGAAGCGACCCATGACATCCTCGAGCTCGTGTCCTGTCATCTGGCCGTGGCCGATGCCGATGCGGGCACCCGGCACCATGCGCTGAACGTTCTCTGCAACAATACCGATGGATTGCACGCGATTGTGCATGAAGAACACCTGCCCGCCGCGATCGAGTTCGCGCAGGATTGCGTCCTCGATGACTTCGTCGACCCACGGCAGCACATGCGTGATCACCGGCATGCGGTCGCGCGGCGCGGTCTGCAGCAATGACAGGTCACGCAGGCCCGTCAGCGAAAAATGCAGTGTGCGTGGGATCGGCGTCGCGGTGAGCGACAGGACGTCGAGATGCTTCTTCAGTTCCTTGAATTTTTCCTTCTGCTTCACACCGAACCGCTGTTCCTCGTCGATGATGAGGATACCGAGATTCTTGAATGCGACGTCGGGTTCGAGCAGTCTGTGTGTGCCGATGAGGATGTCGATCTCGCCCCGCCCGAGTGCGACGAGAATATCAGACTGTTCCTTCGCCGTCCGATACCGTGAGATCGACTCGACGCGGATCGGATATCCTGCGAGGCGCTGGCGGAACGTCTGCAGATGCTGTTCGGCGAGAATGGTCGTGGGCGCGAGCAATGCAACCTGGCGCCCGTCCTCGGCCGCCTTGAACGCAGCACGCACGGCGATCTCAGTCTTGCCGTATCCCACGTCACCGCACAGCAGGCGATCCATCGGACGCCGCGACTCCATGTCGCGCTTCACATCGGCCGTCGCCTGCCGCTGGTCGGGTGTGTCGTCATACAGGAAACTCGACTCCAGCTCATTCTGCCAGCGCGTATCCGACGGGTAGGGCGGGCGCTCCGCCAGCTGACGCTGCGCGTACAGTTGCAGCAGTTCGGACGCCATTTCACGAATCGCCTTTTCCGTCTTGGTCCGCAGCGTCTTCCAGACCTTGCCGCCGATCTTGTGCAGCTTCGGTGGTTCACCGTCCTCGCGGTCCGACGACCATCGCTCGATCAGGTCGAGGCGATACACCGGGAGGCGCAGGATCTCGCCACTCGCATACTCGATCTCGAGCGTCTCGATCTCGACACCACCCACACTCACGTGCTTGAGACCGCGGAACTTGCCGACGCCATGCTCGAGGTGCACGACGAAGTCGCCCGGTCGCAGCTGCGCCATGCTCTCGAGTGCAACAGCGCCGCGGAAACGGCGGGCGCGCCGCAGTCTGCGGGCGCGGCGGAAGATCTCGTGATCGGTGAGCACGCGGACCGGCGGGTCTGCACCCTCCAGGACGAAGCCTGCCGACACCGCGCCGAGAGCGAGCGTTGTTCCCGGCGGCAACCCGGCCTTCGTGCCGATCAGTTCCTCGAGGCGCTCGAGCTGCCCGGCGTTGTCGCACAGGATGTACGTCTCTTCGCCCCTCGCCGCAGCAATCCGCAGCAGCGTCGACAGACGGTCCATGTCGCGTTCGATCGACTCCGCTTCACGGATGTCGAACCGCACATTGCCCCCGTCACCGGTGATCACGATGCGGCCGAACGCGTCCATGCGCGCGATCGCGGTGTCCGGCGTCAGGAACAGCGTCTCCGGTGCTTCGGGATCGCCGCCGCGGCGCCGCTCCGCTTCGTGCAGGTGCAGCACCTGCTCCCACGTCCTGTCGAAATCGCGCTTCGATGCGCCCGCCGACAGTTCTATGAGGATGGTGTCCGTCGACAGCACGTCGAGCATGGAACGCCGGCTCGACGCGCGGGGACCATGCACGCTGCCCGCACTGCTGAGATCGACCGGCAACACATCCACGACCTGGAGCTCGTTCGTCGAACGCTGGTTCAGGATGTCGAACGAACGGATCGACGCGACCTCGTCGCCCCACAGCTCGATTCGTACGGGGTCAGGCGCGCCGAAGCCGAACAGGTCGATGATCCCGCCGCGCACGGCATACTCGCCGACCGCCTCGACGAGCGGCACGCGATCGAACCCCATCCCCGCGAGCCGTTCCTCCACTTCCGGCAGGCGCAACACTTCGCCCGTTCGGACCGTGAGACGCAGTTCGGCGAGGTCCGTTGGAATGTCGGCGAGCTCCTGCAGCGCACGTGCGGTTGTGACCAGAATGCGACTGCGCCCCGCGAGCAGCGCCTCGATCGCTTCGACGCGCAGGCCACCCACTTCGAGATGATGCTCGGCCGCTTCATACGGCAGCGTTTCGCGCTGTGGGAAGAGTACTGCGGCGTCCTGCGTGAGCAGCGACTGCAGGTCGGCCTCGATGGCATCGGCCTCCTGCGGTGAGTGCGCGATCGCGACCCACACACGTTGCGGCAGCTGCTGCGCGAGCGATGCGAGCAGCAGGGAACACGACGAGGCGGGCAGGTTTGCCGCCGCCAGCATGCGGCCTGGCGACGGCAGTTCATCTAAAACCTTGCGAAACGCAGGTTGCCTGCGCATCGCATCCAGCAGTACGGGATGCATTACAGTATTTCCGTTTCCGTCATGGGTGCTGCGCCGGTGCCAGTCGCGCGACGGCGGAGTCCGCCTGTCGCGGCAATCACCATTTCCACGGCCAGCACTGCAAGAAGTGCGACGAGGAGCGGGCGCCACAGCTCACGCCCGAGTCGTCGCCGATAGATCTGATCGCCCCAATCATCCGCGTCCTCCGCCGTTTCCACTCGCCACTCCGGCAAGCGCGCGCGCAGCGAGGATCCTGACAGGCGGGTGAGGTCGGACTCGTGCGAGGGTGGATTGACTGCAAATGCGCCGATGGCAACGCCGTCCTGGAGAACGGTGTAGATGCCCGCGTTGGCCGGTACAGCATACGGCCCACTGCCGGCAGGTTCCACGACACTGTCGGGTCGCATCACTTCGTCGGCGCCGCCCGGCAGCGTAAGGAGCGCGCCGGGCAACGCGTCATCGGTGCCGACCGCATCCACGGCCCACGTCCGGATGATGCGATCGAGCAATGGCAGCATGGCTGCGGATGTGGGAATGCTCGAGGCGCCCGCCGACAGCGGCGATGCAAGAAGAATGTAACGGCCACCCGCCGCCCGTTCGCCGCTCACCGCCCACGGCGCGCCATCGCGAAGTCGCAGCAATGTCGAATCGCCGGCCGCGCGCGCGCCGGCGGTGAGTGCGTAGACATTGCGCAGCTGCGCATTCTCCAGCGTGCGCAACACGGCATCTACGCTGTCACCGACTGCGAACCTCGCTTCGCCAGCACCTTGCTGCAACGCGTACGACCACGGAATTCCGTTCGCGGCAAGCCTGCGGTTCACGGCATCCAGTTCCAGCGGCGATTCCGGTGGCAGGATGACCACTGTCGAACCGGCGCCGATGCCACCTTCGCCTCCAGGTAGCAGAATCACATCTGCATTGCCGCTCCCGCCGCGACGGATGCGGCCGGCCGATTCCAGCGCGCCCAGCGCCTCGTCCACAAAGGCCACAGGTCGCGAGAGTGCAACGCGAGGCGGTTCCGCGACACGTGTTGCGAAGTACCTTCGATTGTCCGCGCGTAGTGCATCCGCGTCCATCTCGATCCAGCCGGTCAGGAGACCCGCCGCCCTCGCCGGCAGGCTCATCACGGCGGTACTGCCCGCAGTCGCGCGCGTCGCGGCCGCCAACCGACCGTCCGTCATCATGCGAACGCTGACCGAATCGCCAGCCGTGCCGCCGATGGTCACGTTCACGCTGCTTCGCTCGTTCGCACCCGGCGAGATGCCGCCCCCGACGGACACCGCCTCGATCGAACGATTGGCCGATACATCCAACGCGGCGTTCCATACGATCAGCACAGCGTCGTCCTTCGTGCCGCGCACGTCCGCGGTGAAGTTGCTTCGCTGCAGGTCGCTCAACAGCTGGATCTCCCTGGCCCTGCCATCCGCGCCCGACGCGAGAATCGAACGTGCCCGCCCCACAGACACCGCAAGGTCCGCACTGCCGTCGCTCGGTTCCGTCTCGCGAACCCGACGAGCCGTCTCCGCTGCATCGCCCGGAAATGCCGGCTCCTGCGGCGATCCCGCGCGCAGCAGCCAGAAACGGTCCTCCGGTTCCGCCGCCGCCAGCGTTTCCAATACCCTCGCCTTCAACACTTCGATCGTTCGCGCCTCGGCCACCACCGCGCCGGTGCTCATCGAATTGTCCAGGATGATGACCACCGCAGTCGGCTCGTGACGGACACCACCGATCCGCATGAAGGGACGCGCCGCCGCGAATGCGATCAGCAGGACTGCCGCCATGCGCAGCAGCATCAGCAGGATCTGACGCAGGCGAATCCGCCGCGCACTCTCCTTCTCAGCCCGGCGCAGATAGCGCAAGGCGGGGAACACCACGCGCGGACCCTGATGTCGATGGAACAGGTGCAGGAATAGCGGAACGGCGATGCCAAGTCCAAGCAGCAGCAGCCACGGCTGCAGCATCCCCATCAGCCGAGCCGCTCCCGCTTGTGGAGGTATTTCCGCAGTGCGTGCACCATCGGCTGGTCCGTCTCGACCACCATGTAGTCCACGCCCTGCGCCGCCAGCGCACCTCGCCACTCCTCCAGCGCGTGCTCCACCGCTTCGCGGTACTCGCGACGCAGGTCTGCAACACTCACGGGCAGCTCTTCACCCGTCTCCGGGTCCTGGAACCTGGCTTCGCCCATCCCCGGCAACTCACGTTCACCGGGATCGAGGAGGTGAAACACCAGAACCTCGTGACCGCGATGACGCAGGAACCGCAGCGCAGTGCGCGTCGCTTCCGCATCCACCAGCAGGTCCGAGATGAGGACGACGAGGCCACGGCGGCGAAGGCGGCTCGCAAGATCGCGCAGCGCGGTCCCGGCATCCGTCTGCCCCGATCCCGTGAGCGTCTCGAGCGAGTGCACCAGGTCACGCCAGTGTCGGCGCCCGCCTCGCGGCGCGATGTGCGCGCGCGTCTGTTCGTCGAAGCCGATCAGTCCAACGGCATCGCCCTGCCGCATCAACAGCAATGCAAGCGATGCCGCCAGCTGCTTTGCGTACCACAGCTTCGGCGGCAATGTCCCTTCTGCCGACGTCCAAGCCATGCTCGCGCTCACATCCACAAGCAGATATGAACGCAGATTGGTCTCTTCCTCGAACTGCTTGATGTAGTAGCGATCGGACCGGCCGAACATACGCCAGTCCACATAGCGGAGATCGTCGCCCGGCTGGTACATGCGGTGTTCTGCGAACTCCACGGAGAAGCCGCGGTGCGGCGATCGATGCAGTCCGTTGATGAAGCCCTCGACCACATGACGTGCGACGAACTCGAACCCGCCCAGTGCGGCGAGCTCCTGGGGCCGCAGCAGGTCGGTGCGACCATCCGCGCGGCGAGTGCCGTTTCCAGGGGGTATCGGTGTGCTCATGGAGACCGCGGATCATACCGGACCCGTCCGGATCGGTCAATTGCCGACAGGACACCCATGGCTGGTCCGGGACGGGTTGAAATGGTATCTTTCACAGTCTTTCACCAATCTCGGACGGGAGTCAACCATGTCGGTACTCAGGAGCTTTGTCCTGCTCGCGAGCGTTGCGCTCGCCGTCGCATTCGCGCTGTTCGTCGGTTACGGCATCGCCGTCAAACATACTATGCCCATGATCATCGGCGTCGCATTCCTCGGTGCGGCTGCTGCACTCATGTTCCTGCAGATCCGCGCTGACGGCAAGCGCGCGAGGTAAGATTCGCAGTGCGTCTGGACCATATTCGTAATTTCTGCATTGTAGCACACATCGACCACGGCAAGTCCACGCTCGCCGACCGGCTGCTCGAGCAGACAGGCGCTCTCACGAAGCGTCAGATGGAATCACAGGTGCTCGACAGCCTCGATCTCGAGCGCGAACGTGGCATCACCATCAAGCTCCACGCCATCCGCATGGATTATCGTGCGCTCGATGGTCGTGACTATCAGCTTAACCTGATCGATACACCCGGACACGTCGACTTCACATACGAAGTGTCCCGCTCCCTCGCCGCTTGCGAAGGCGCCATCCTTGTCGTCGACGCCAGTCAGGGAATCCAGGCACAGACCCTGTCAAATCTGTTCCTCGCACTCGATGCAGGACTCGAGATCATTCCCGTCCTCAACAAGATCGACCTGCCCGGTGCAGAACCGGAACGGCGGCGGGACGAACTGGTCGAATTGCTGGGATGCGCTCCAGAAGACGTGCTCGCCGTTTCCGCAAAGGAGGGCGTCGGCGTCGATGTTCTCCTCGAGGCCATCGTGCACAAGCTGCCTGCACCGCACGGCGATCCCGATGCGCCGTTGCGCGCACTCATCTTCGATTCGTACTACGACCGCTACCAGGGCGCGATCCCGACCATCCGCGTTGTGGACGGCATCATGCGGCAGGGAATGCGCATCACATTCGGTGCGAATGACGCCGTGTATCCCGTTGACGAAGTCGGGTTCAACAGGCTCGGCCGCTTCAAGACGCAGAGTCTGGGACCGGGCGAAGTCGGCTACGTGCTCGCAGGGATGAAGCGCGTCAGCGATACGCGCAGCGGCGACACCATTCTGGACGCGGACAACCGCGCACCCGAGTTGCTCGCAGGCTATCGCGATGTCAAACCGATGGTGTTCAGCGGGCTCTATCCGACCGAGGCCAATCAGTACGAAGAACTGCGGGACGCACTCGAGAAGCTCAAGCTCAACGATGCCTCGCTGTTCTATGAGCCGGAAGTCTCGACAGCGCTCGGCTTCGGATTCCGCTGCGGATTCCTCGGGCTGCTTCACATGGAGATCGTACAGGAGCGGCTCGAGCGGGAGTTCGACCTGTCACTCGTGACCACCGTGCCGAACGCGGAATACCATCTGGTCATGACCGACGGCACTGCGAAGTTCATCGAGAACCCGAGCGCACTGCCGGACCGCACGCATTACGATCGCATCGAAGAGCCGTACGTGAAGGCGAGGATCATGTGCCCCACCGAGTACATCGGTGCCGTACAGAAGCTGTGTCACGAGCGGCGTGGCACCTTCGTCGAGATGCACTACCTCGACACCCTGCGCGTCGAGTTCGTCTACGAGCTGCCGCTCGGCGAGATCGTGCTCGACTTCTATGACAAGCTCAAAGGCTCCACGAGGGGATATGCATCACTCGACTGGGAGTTCCTCGAGTATCGCGAGAATGACCTGATCCGCCTCGATATCCTCGTCAATGGCGAGCCCGTCGATGCCTTCAGCGTCATCATCCATCGTGACAAGGCGCACGAGTACGGACGCCAGATCGTCGAAAAGCTGCGCGAGCTGATTCCTCGTCAGATGTTCGAGGTCGCATTGCAGGCGTCCATCGGTGGCCGCATCATCGCACGCGAATCGATCAAGGCGATCCGCAAGAATGTCACTGCCAAGTGCTACGGCGGCGATATCACGCGGAAACGCAAGCTCCTCGAGAAGCAGAAAGAGGGCAAAAAGCGGATGAAGCAGGTCGGCAGCGTGGAAATCCCGCAGGAAGCCTTCCTTGCCGTCCTGAAGATTGGCGACTGACACCCGTCTCCCGGATGTAATCAGGGCACCGAATCATCTCGGCGACCTGGTGATGGCGCTGCCCGCTCTGCTCGCCGCACCGGGCGCCGCCGTCATCGTCAACAGCGTGCTCGCACCTCTCCTCGAGCTGGCCGGTCGCACCTCGCCGATCATTCCGATCCGGCGTGGACGACGCGGCTTCCACGACGCCGTCCGCAACCTGCGCGCTCGCGACTTCGAATACGGCGTCCTCCTCACGCCATCGTTCTCGTCCGCACTGATGTTGAGGGTCGGCGGCGTGGATGTGATTCGCGGATCCCGCACCGACAAGCGGGGCTTGCTTATCGATGACGCGGTGCCGAAGCATCGCGTGCAGGGCAGGCCCCGCCGGCTCGTGTACTACGAGCTCGTCACACGCGAGACACTTCCCGAACCGCCCGTCCCCGTGCTCGACGTCACTGCCGACCTCCGCACCGCGTGGCGACAGCGAGCCGAGCTTCAAACGCGGGGCAATGCCGTCGCCAGAAAGGTCATCGGCGTTTTCCCGGGCGGCAATGCACCATCCCGACGCTGGGATCCGCCCCGCTTCGCCGAGGTCGTCGACACCCTCGCGAGGGACGCCACCGTCTTCGTCTTCGGGGGGCCGGCGGAAGTCCCGATCACGCGAATCGTTGCGGGACAAAGGGGGATCGACATGGGCGGCCAAACCGACCTCCCCATGCTGGCGGCTGCCCTCGCCGAGTGCGACATTCTCATCACAAATGACAGCGGACCCCTCCACCTGGCTGCCGCTGTCGGCACCCGCACACTGTCGCTCTGGGGCGCGGGTGACCCCGCGGAAACAGGTGTTGGCGGCGCGGCGCATACCTTGCTCCGTCATCCCGAGCTGCCATGCGTGCCATGCGTGAAAAACGTATGTCCGCGCCGTGGCGAAGGATTCGTTCTACCGGAGGCCAGACAAGAATGCCTGCAACTCATAGCGATACCGGACGTCGTGTCCGCCGCACGTCGAATGATGGACCAATGATGGAAATACCGAGCCAAAAGAAATGGATCGTCGGCGTGGACCTGGGCGGCACGAACATCGTCGTGGGCGTCCTGCCGATCGATGGCGGTGATGTCCAGGCGGCAAAGAGTGTTGCGACGGAGGCATCACGGGGTGCCAAGTTCGTCGTGGACCGGATGGTCGGCCTGGTGAACGAGGCCATTGAGATCGTGATTTCGCAGCATGGTGGCAGCCGCGAGTCGTTTGCCGGCGTGGGCATCGGATCGCCGGGTCCGCTCGACCGCGTGACGGGCACGGTCATCAATACGCCGAACCTCGGCTGGCGCAACTTCCCGTTGCGTGACCTGATCGCCAACGGCGTGGACCTGCCGGCAACGCTCGACAACGACGCCAACTGCGCGACGTACGGGGAGTGGTGGCTGGGAGCCGGCCGCAATGTCGATACACTCGTGGGCCTGACACTCGGTACCGGGATCGGTGGCGGGATCGTCCTGAATGGCGAAATCTTCCATGGCGTGAGCGACGCCGCCGGCGAAATTGGTCATATGACCATCGAAGCGAACGGCCGGAAGTGCAAATGCGGCAATTACGGCTGCCTGGAGGCGTACGCGTCCGGGCCCGCGATTGCATTGCGCGCTGTCGAGGGAATCGAGTCGGGCGCGGAGTCATTGCTACCTGCGCTGGTCGACGGCCGGCTCGAGGACATCACGGCGGCGACGGTCTATGAGGCGGTCGTGCTGGGCGACCCGTACGCAAATGACGTCATGCGCGAAACGGCAAAATTGCTGGGTGCCGGGGTTGGCAACATCATCAACATCCTGAACCCGGACATGGTCGTGATTTCCGGCGGTGTCACACGGGCAGGCGATCATCTGTTCATGCCACTGCGCGCCGAAGTACGGCGCCGTTCGTTCAAGGTGGCGCAGGAGGCGTGTCAGATCGTGTCCGCCCAGCTTCACGGCATGGCCGGTGTCATCGGCGCAGCCGCGGTATTCAAGAAGGAGACCTACGGCGTCGTCTGATCACGGCTGCTGTGCAATGTGATGCCCGTGAACGATACGCACGCTCGCCCGCTCAGAATCGGTGTCCTCGGCACCATGGTATGGGACAAGATCCACGACCGTGATGTGCGCACCGCACCCATCGAGGAGTGGGGCGGCATCGCATACGCTCTCGCCGGTGTGAGCGCTGCGGCACCGGCGGACTGGACCGTCGAACCACTGATTCGCGTCGGCAGCGATCTCGCCGAGAGCGCGTTCCATTTCTTCCGTTCCGTTCCCGGTCTCACCATTGATCGCGGCGTACGCGTTGTGCCCGAGCCGAACAATCGGGTGGAGCTTCGCTATATCGATCGCGAGCGCAGGGCCGAACGTCTGACGGGCGGTATCGGTCCGTGGACCTGGCCCGAGCTCGAACCCATCGTCGCCGACCTCGATGCGCTCTACATCAACTTCATTTCCGGTTTCGAACTGGAGCTGGCGACCGCGCAACGGCTTCGACTGTCGTTTCGGGGACCCATCTACGCGGACCTGCATTCACTCATGCTCGGCGTCGACGCGACAGGCCTGCGCGTGCCTCGTCACCTCGATGCATGGCGCGAATGGCTCCGCTGCTTCGACATCATCCAGATCAATGAAGAGGAACTCAACCTGCTGGCACACGCGTGGGGCGATCCCTGGCGGTTCGCCGCCGAGATGGTCAATGACGAGCTGCGTCTTGTCATCGTCACACTCGGCGAGCGAGGCGCTGCATACTTCTCGTCGCCATCGTTCCGCAAAGATCCGATGTCGTGGCGCAGCAGTGACGAGCTCGTGATCCGGCCGTCCATCGCAGCGGGCGGTCCTGTCCGGAGCGAACGCATTGCGGCACCGGCTACGTCGGGCAGCGTCGACCCGACCGGCTGCGGCGATGTCTGGGGCGGCACGTGCTTCGTGAAGCTGCTCGCAGGACACACACTGAATACCTCGATCCGCAGCGCGAACGCGGCAGCCGCGCGCAATGTCGAGCATCATGGCGCAACCGGATTGCGCGCACATCTTCTTGGAAAGCTGGGAACGTGAAGGTAGTCACACTTCCGACGTCTCTGGACGAACGATATTTCGACCCGGTGGTCAAGGGTCTGGACGCGGTCGAGTCCGGCGAGCGCGTCCTGTTCGATGCGAGTCATGTCCGCTGGGTCGATCCGTACGGCCTGATTGGTTTGCTATCGGTCGGAACCGTTGCTCGCCAGCGAGGCGAACGTCCGCTCCTGAAGCTGCCCGACTCGCCGGAAGTGAACAGCTACATGGCGAGGATGGCGTTCTTCGAGCATGCGGATGACATCTTCGAGCTGCATGGCAACGTCAAGCGAGGCAAGCACGAGGGCGACTCGGAAGTGCTCCTCGAGATCACGGCAATCAACGAGCACGCGGACATTCACAAGATCGTCGATCTCGTGAATCAGCGAGGCCTGAGGATCCTGACGACGCAGCTGCACTACCCGATTCGCGAGGCGTACCAGTTCAGCGTCATTTTTTCGGAAGTCTGTCAGAACATCGTTGAGCACGCGCAGGCCGGCGGCTGGGTCGCCACACAGACGTACAACTGGGCGAAGAAGCTCGGTCGCAAGGTCGTAATCATTGCAGTGATGGACCTCGGTGTCGGATTCCGCGAATCATTGAGCGCGACGCACGCCACGCGCTTTCCGGACGGGTGGTCCGACCTGAATGCACTGGAGACGGCGTTCCGGCAGGGACGCTCACGACATCACGATCCCGGCCGCGGTCAGGGTCTGCAG
>JBBSJG010000065.1:0-16710 GCA_038257485.1 Longimicrobiales bacterium
GAGCCCGATATCGACCTGATCGCGGAGAAGGACGGCCGCTACCGGGTGAAGATCAATGGCGTCGACGTATTCCATCCGAATACCGGCGAGGTGCACAGCGACGGAACGGACGGCATCGCGTGCTGGTTCATCGACACCGATTACAATTCCGAGAGCTTCTTCGTTCGACACGCGTAT
The DNA here is from genome assembly GCA_038257485.1 of Longimicrobiales bacterium. Classification (GTDB taxonomy): domain Bacteria; phylum Gemmatimonadota; class Gemmatimonadetes; order Longimicrobiales; family RSA9; genus DASUXU01. Next base: position 178 of record JBBSJG010000065.1, read on the forward strand.
TTCCTCGGCGCGAACGATCCATATGGTGCACTCAAAACCACGCTGAAGGCGGAGATCAACGCGGAAGCGTGGGAATCCCTGCACAGCGACACATCCCGGCCGTTCGAGAAGCCGGGGAAGGGGAGGATCGCGGTGAAGGTGATCAATCACCTGGGGGATGAGGTGATGAAGGTGTTCAGGGTCGGGTGATGGATTCGAGGCAGATTTTCGAACCCTCTGGTGCGTGATTTGCGCGCCACTTGCGTAGAGGGTAGCATAATGCTACTATTGTATCGGTAATGGAGAAGGGTCGCCCCACCTATGAACTGGCCTGGATACAATTCAAGGTCTCAGAACGCCACTACCGGATCACCCGCCTTGCCGCCGATGGCGCTCAGGCCCTCGGCTTTGATGAAGCCGACATCACCTCTTGTATTGCAGCGGTCACTGCAGCTGACTTCCACAAGTCCATGGAAAGCGAGCAGGCTCCCGGCCTCTGGCAGGATGTGTACCGGCCATGGTATGACGGCATCCAGATTTACATGAAACTGCAGATCGATAGAACGAGCGGCGCCGTAATCGTCCAGTTTAAGCAGAAATGACGTCAATGACTGAACAGAATATAGAGTGCCACGTCTGCCAGGCCCAAACGGCTATGGTGACGCAGGATACCGAAGTGTCGATCGGTAGCCGGAAGGTCACGGTTTCCGATGAATTCCAGCGTTGTGGCAGCTGCGGGGAGGAATTTTACCTGCCCGGCCAGATGGATGCGACCAAGAAGCGGGCGGTCGCACGTATCCGTGATGAAGAGGGCCTGCTCCAGCCCGAAGCGATTATCGCCATACGTCACGACCTGGATTTGTCGCAAGCCGAATTTGAGCGGCTTCTAGGAGTTGGCCCGAAGACAGCAGTGCGATGGGAACGCGGCACGGTGTTTCAGAACAAATCGACGGATGCTCTACTGAGACTGCTGCAATGCAGCCGAAGCAATGCGGAGATGCTGGCCGCGTTGCACGGAGTTACGCTGCCGGCGCACACGCCCGCGCCCATGGTGCCCGAATCGGGGCCGACATACAGCGATGCCGTTCCCCGGGCGACGATCATACGTGGTAGCGTGCGTGACCTGTGGTACGGTCGTCCTCTCATTTTTACGCTTCGTTCTGACGAAGTAGAAAATCCAATCAACACAGGGTGTCCATGACCGACGCCGCCCCCATTCCAACGTCGGGATACCGTATCCACCGCATCTACTCGGTGCGGCAATCGCAGGAACTTGTGACCGTGGTGCCCGGCGAGGTCTTACCGAACGCGCGTGACGTAACGTTCGCTTGGGACTGGCGCATATTGGATCCACAATTCGAGGTATTGCTTGGTCTGACGATCGGGCCCGACGCGACGAGCTCTGAACGACTTGCATATCACGTCGTTGGGAGTTTTGAGCTTTCCGAGGAGGCCCCGTCGGTTCCACTCGAGCAGTTCGTAGTGCGTAATGCGATTGCAACGTTGTTGCCGTTCGTGCGAGAAGGACTCGCGCAACTTTCAAGCCGAGGTCCATTCGAGACCTACTATCTGCCGCAGATCAATGCGACGACCCTCGCTGAGCGTTTCAATTACGCCGCGGCGACCGGCTCAAACCAATTCGAGTTGTTCCCGGAGTTTGAAACCAGAATGCGCCGTGCAATGCAGGCTGCCGCGCCTCACCAGGAGTCGCTCCTGATTTCTCGGAGTGATCAGGAGCGGGACGATCAGGACTTCATCGATTCAATCTCGACATCGGGCAGCGCGTGAAGCGCGGCGACGTCTGGACCGTCGCTGGTGGCGCGGACTACGCAGGCAAACCGCGGCCTTCGATCGCTGCTACGCATCGAAACGGTCTGAAGGAAACGAGCGCGCCCAGAACAGACAAGGCTACGGCATGACCGACACGTAAAAAGCCCCCGCGGCCCAACCGGCCGCGGGGGCTTTCACATCATGGATCCTGGTGCATCCGCCCTGACTACTTCGACTTCGTCATCGTCAGCCCCGAAACCGTCGCTTCCGTATTATGCGCGAAGCGGATGCCGTAGATGCCGTCCGTCGACTTCAGCTTGCCTTCACCGACAACCGTCGCCTTGTCATACTCGCCGACCACTGCGCCATTGATCGCACACGTCACCTTGCCATCCATCACGGAGACCGCGATCTCCTGCGTGACCGACGCACCCTTGCCTGCGGCCTTGTTGACGGATGGCGCCGCTGCGCCGCGGCCATTCAGCTGGAACGCTGCAGGGCCGAAGCCGCGCACAATGAAATTGCCGTTGCCATATGCCGCGCAGTACAGGTAGCTCTCGTTTTCCGTACCCATGTCGTTCCCGCCGATGACGATGCCGTACGGGTGCGGATGGTTGTTGAGGGCCATGTACTTGTCTTCGGTGAACGTTGCCTTGACCGTGTAGTTGCCGGTCGCCTGGTTCGCCGTGCTCCAGTACGTCACTGCCGGGCCGGTCGTGACGCGCAGGTCCATCGTGAGCTTCGATGCATCGAGCTTCGCACCGGCCTTCGCTTCCTTCGGGTCCACCGTGCCATGCCAGCCCGCCACCTTGATGCCGCCGCCTTCGACGACGCGCGACGCGTCCTGCGCCACGAGGGAGCCCGACTGTGCCGACAGCAGGATGGCTGCGGCTGCCAATGACGTTTGATAGATGCGACGCATGTTCGTTCCTCGCGGTTTGAATGGGTTCTACCAGTATAATTGCACCAACGCCCATCCGGGGAAACCTCGGGACGATCGAGGGATGAAAATGGCGCGGATTTCGCACTCCGCCGTCGCCATGAATGACCACACCGGCTTCGTCCGCGTACGCGGGGCGCGCGAGCACAATCTCAAGGACATCGACGTCGAGATCCCGCGGGACGCCCTCGTCGTGTTCACTGGCGTCTCGGGCTCCGGGAAGTCGTCCCTGGCATTCGGCACGCTGTACGCCGAGGCGCAACGGCGCTACCTGGAGTCGGTGTCGCCCTACGCTCGCCGCCTGTTCCACCAGATGCCGGTGCCGGACGTCGACGAGATTGACGGCCTGCCGCCCGCCGTCGCACTGCAGCAGCAGCGAGGATCGCCGACCACGCGGTCCTCAGTGGGCAGTGTGACCACGCTGTCAAACCTGCTGCGCATGCTTTACTCCCGCGCGGGGGACTACCCGCCGAAGCAGGGGATCATCTATGCCGAGGCGTTCTCACCGAACACGCCGGAGGGTGCATGCCCGGAGTGTCACGGCCTGGGCCGCGTATACGAGGTCACGGAGGCGCTGATGGTGCCCGACCCGTCCCTCACCATCCGCGAGCGCGCCGTCGCAGCATGGCCGACCGCATGGCAGGGGCAGAACCTGCGCGACATCCTCGTCACGCTCGGCTACGATGTGGACACGCCGTGGCGCGACTTGTCGAAGAAGGACCGCAACTGGATCCTGTTCACCGACGAGCAGCCGTCCGTTCCCGTCTACGCGGGCTTCGAGGCGCACGAGGTGAAGCGCGCGATCAAGCGGAAGGAAGAGCCGAGCTACATGGGCACTTTCATAGGTGCACGCCGTCATGTTCTGCACACATTCGCGAATTCGCAGAGCGCGATGATGAAGAAGCGCGCCGCGCAGTTCATGGCCGGGAGCGCGTGTCCGACATGCGACGGCAAGCGCCTCCGGCGGGAATCGCTGTCCGTGAAGTTCGGCGGCCTCGACATCGCTGAGCTCTCCACCATTCCGCTTGCACGTCTTGCCGATATGATTGCGCCCTACGCCGACGGCACGGCCGTCGCCAGTGCAAAGGACGTGGCGACGCATCCGGAAAAGCAGATGGTGCGGCAGCGCATCGCGGAAGACCTCGTCGCGCGTCTCGCCGTACTGCTCGACCTCGGACTCGGCTATCTCTCCGTCGACCGTAGTACGCCAACGCTGTCACCCGGCGAACTGCAGCGGCTGCGCCTCGCGACACAGGTGCGCTCCAATCTCTTCGGCGTTGTCTATGTCCTCGATGAGCCCTCCGCAGGACTTCATCCCGCAGACACCGAAGCGCTGCTGCGTGCACTCGACAAGTTGAAGGCGTCGGGCAATTCGCTATTCGTCATTGAACACGATCTCGACGTGATCCGGCGCGCGGATTGGATTGTCGATATCGGACCGGCAGCAGGAGAGAAGGGAGGCGAGCTTCTCTACAGTGGACCGCCCGACGGACTCGCGCACGTGCAGCGTTCGCAAACCCGTCGACACCTGTTCGCCGAGCACGCCTCGCCGCAACGCGCTGTACGCACACCGAATGCGTGGCTCACGCTCGAAGGTGTGACACGCAACAACCTGAAGAACCTCGATGTCGCATTCCCCATCGGTCTGTTCACGACTATCACGGGCGTATCGGGGTCAGGCAAGTCGAGTCTCGTGAGCCAGGCGCTCGTCGAACTCGTCGCGGAGCAGCTCGGTCATGCGGTTGTGCCCGTCGATGACGACGCCGACGAACTCGAGCGCGCCGTCGTCTTACCGAGTGAAGGGAGAATCACCGGCGGTATGACTGCGATCCGCCGCATGGTGCAGGTCGATCAGAAACCGATCGGCCGCACACCGCGCTCCAATCTCGCAACATATACCGGACTGTTCGACCACGTGCGCAAACTGTTTGCTGCAACGAAGACCGCGCGCGCGCGCCGCTATGACGCCGGACGCTTCTCGTTCAATGTCGCGAAGGGTCGCTGCGAGACGTGCGAAGGCGAAGGCTTCGTATGCGTCGAGCTGCTGTTCCTCGCCAGCGTGTATTCGCCGTGCCCGACATGCGGCGGTTCGCGCTACAATGCAAAGACGCTCGAGATCCTGTATCGCGACCGAAGCATCGCGGACGTACTCGCCATGACCGTCGACACCGCGTGGGAGTTCTTTGAAGCAGAGGAACAGGTCCGTCGCGCACTCACAGTGCTGCGCGAGGTCGGCCTCGGATACCTGCGCCTCGGCCAATCCGCAACGGAGCTTTCGGGCGGCGAGGCACAACGGATCAAGCTGGCGACGGAACTGCAGCGACCGCAGCGGGGCAGCACACTCTACGTGCTCGACGAGCCCACCACCGGGCTTCACCCATCCGACGTCGAACGCCTCGTGCTCCAGCTCGAGCGCCTCGTCGAAGCCGGCAACACTGTCGTCGTCATCGAACACGAGATGCGTGTGGTCGCCGCCAGCGACTGGGTCATCGATATCGGACCGGGCGCCGGCGAGGACGGTGGGCGAGTTGTTGCTGAAGGAACGCCGGTGATGGTTGCTGTTGCGGCCGGGAGCCGGACGTCGCCATACCTCGCACGCTTCCTGGCCTGAACGCTCTTGCCGCTCCGCTCGCGGGCGCCCACGCATGGTGCTGCCAGACCTCGCGGCGCTCGGCCGCGAGGACCAGCCGCGCGGCGTGAAGGCCTGGCTCCATGCGACGGTGGGAAACAGCCATCACAAATGGATGTGGGACTACGCGTCTCTCGCTACGGCACTCGAACAGGCCGGATTCAGCGGCATCAGACGCGCGTCCTTCGGCGACGCAGCAGACCCGCGGTTCGCAGATGTCGAAGAGGAAGGCCGGTGGGAAGGGTGTCTCGGCATCGAATGCCAACGTTGACCGGGAAAAACGAAAAACCCCGCGGATCTGATCCACGGGGTCTTCATGACCAACCGGATTGTTGCAGCGGTATCTAGGCCTTGGCCGACAACGATGCAACGAAGCGCGCGAGCTGTGACTTCTTGCGCGCGGCCTTGTTGCGGTGGATCAGGTGGCGGCTGGCAAAACGATCCAGCAGGCCGGACGTCTCCGCGAAAGCCGCCTGGGCTGTCGCTGCGTCCTCTGCCTTAAGTACGCGCTTCAGAGCCGTCTTGAGACGGGAGCGCTGCATACGGTTGTGCTCGTTCCGCTTGTCTGCCTGACGGATCCGCTTTTCTGCACTCGGCGTATTGGCCAAGGTGTTCCTCCGGTAGTGAATTCCTGCTTATCCAGCCTTAGAAGCTACCACCCTCGCCCCTGCGCCGTCAACCCCGCGACCCGTCAGAAACAGGTGTACAGGGGTGGCGAGGAGTGCGGTACTCCCCTAGCTTTCCGCCCATCATGGAAGCACTCCTCCTGGTGCCTGTCCTCCTCTTTTCCTTTGTCGTGCACGAGTACGCCCACGCGTGGGTCGCACGGCGGGAAGGGGACCCGACGGCCGAGCAGCTGGGCCGGATCACATTGAATCCGCTGTCCCATATCGACCTTTTTGGCACGATCATCATCCCTGCGATGCTGCTTGCGACAAAGGCTGGATTTCTCATCGGGTGGGCCAAACCGGTTCCGATCGTGCCGGCGAACTTCCGCCGCGGTCGGAAGAGCCACGTGCTTGTGGCGATTGCGGGCGTCACAGCGAACTTCGTGCTCGCACTGGTGCTTACGGTCGTCGTGATCGGACTGATGTACGCCGAACGTGCGGCACCAGGTGTCTCTACATTGCGAATGCTCAGGGTCATGGCGGAAGTCGGGATCGGACTCAATTTCCTGCTTGTCGTTTTCAACATGCTGCCGCTGCCGCCGCTCGACGGGTGGACCGTGCTGCAGAACCTGCTGCCGATCCGCCTGGCGGTTGCGGTCCAGAGACTGCAGACCGTCGCGGTGCTCGTGTTCTTCGCCATGTTCTTCACGGGCGCATTCGCCTTCGTCATGAAGCCGGCACTGCTCCTCGAACAGCTTACCCGGACGTTCATTCAATGGTCGACATAGCAGCGAAGACGTCGGCCGGAGCGGTCCCGGAGAGCGCCTTCGCCGATGGCGGATTTGTTGTCGAGTTGGACCGCTTCCAGGGTCCGCTCGATCTGCTCCTGCATCTCATTCGTGAGCAGGACATCGACATCTTCGACATCCCGATCTCGCAGATCACGCAGCAGTTCCTGCTTGCCATGGGCGACGTGAATCGTCTCGGCCTCGACCGCGCGGGCGAATTTCTTGAGATGGCGGCGCTCCTGATCAGGATCAAGGCGCAGATGCTCATGCCGCGGCGAGTGGATGCGAGTGGCGAGTTGGAGGATCCGCGCGCTGAACTTGTCCGTCGCCTTCTCGAGTACGAACACTTCCGCGAAGCTGCAATGCGGTTCGAGGAGTCGCAGCTGGATCGACTCCGCCGCTATTCCCGGGGTTACGTGCCGCCGCGCAAGCAGCCGATGGTCGTAACGGAGCTCGAACTGACATGGGATGAGGTCTTCACTGCCGCCATCGGGCTTGGGAACCGACCCAAGCCGCCAGAAGCGCATCGCATCATGCAGCGGGCGGTGCCCGTGGAAGAGAAAATCTCGCTGATCCTCGCGACACTCGAACGACTCGCCCGCGTCGAGTTCCGTCGCCTGACTGCGCCGTTCGACGATCGGCTGCACAGCGTGGTCACACTGCTCGGCGCGCTCGAACTCGCGAAACGTCGCGATCTCACGATGCGCCAGAGTGAACCGTTCACAGAGTTGTGGTTGTACAAAACCCAGGAACAATCGACGGATGCGACTGACGCAGATCATTGAAGCATTGTTGTTCGCGAGTGACGCGCCATTGACGGCGTCGGACCTCGCGCGCGTTGACGAACGGCTCGACGAGGATACCGTCGAGGCCGTAATCCAGGAGTTGCGCTCGGAATACGAGACCACCGAGCGGTCTTTCCAGGTATACGAGCTCGCGGGCGGCTACCAGCTGCTCACCCGGCCGGAGTTCGTCACCGTTCTCGAGCGCTACGAGTCCGTACCGCAGCCGTCCAGGCTCTCCAATTCCGCGCTCGAGGTTCTCGCGATCATCGCGTACCGGCAGCCGCTCGGTCGCGCTGAAGTCGAAGAGATCCGCGGCGTCGGATCGAGCGGCGTGCTGCGTACACTGCAGGACCGCCACCTCATCGAGGCCGTCGGTCGCGCGGAAGGCCTCGGCCGACCACTCCTCTATGGCACCACCGCCAAGTTCCTCGAGCACTTCGGATACCGCTCACTGGAGGACCTGCCCCGCCCCGACGAACTGCCCGTTGTCCTGCTCAGCCGCGACCCCATCGTCATTGCAGCGGACCCTGCGGAGGGAACCTCAGCACAGGTCGCGCACGAACAGGCTCCCGCGCCGGCAACGGCCGACGAAGGCACTGCGGGTGATGACGGCGACGGGAACGCCGAAACTGCCGATGAACGCGCGGAATCACGCGAAGAGCGAGCGGAATCACGCGAAGAGCGAGCGGAAGCACGAGAAGAGGCGTTCGTCGAGGAGATCGTGCACGACGCGGAGGGTGACGTCGATGACGCTGACGGCATCGCGGACGTCGATGATATCACCGTGGACGCGTAATGGCTGAGGCTGTCAGGCTGCAGAAGTTCCTGTCGCAGGCGGGTGTCGCATCGCGACGCGCCTCCGAGGCGATGATCCTGTCGGGCCAGGTTGCTGTGAACGGCCGCGTGATCATGGAATTGGGTACGAAGGTGGACCCGGACGTCGACCAGGTTACAGTCGACGGCGTTCATATCACGCCTGCACCGCCCGAGTGGATCGCGCTGAACAAGCCACCCGGCTACCTCACGACGCGTCACGATCCTCGCGGCGGTCGCACGGTCTATGATCTGCTGCCCGAACGTGCGCGAGGTTTGTTCTACGTCGGCCGCCTCGACCGCGACAGTGAAGGTCTGATCCTCTTCACCAATGATGGCGACGCAGCGAACAACATGCTGCATCCCCGCAACGCGGTGGAGCGCATCTACCAGGTCGAGGTCGGCGGTACGGTCCCGAAGCGTCTGGCTGACAAACTGCGCAAGGGCGTTCGCCTCGAGGACGGCATGGCGAGAGCGCACAAGGCCCGCGTGTTCGATGAAGTGGATGGCCGCACACGCGTCGAGGTATCGCTGCTGGAGGGACGCAAGCGCGAAGTGCGACGGATGTTCGACGTTGCCGGGTATCCGGTCCGCCGTCTGCTTCGCCTGCAGTACGGCCCAGTGGAGCTTGGCAGCCTGCCGATCGGGGAGTGGCGGGCACTGACGCAGGAAGAGATCGACGACATCCTCTCGCTCGGTGGCGAGAAATAGCTACGTCCTACGACGACGAATCGAGACATGGAAATACAGGGTAGGAGCGTACTGATCCTCGGCGGGTCGGGCCTGGTCGGCATGGCTGTGGCCCGCGAGCTCATGCAGTTCGAGCCGGCGTTGTTGATCATCAGCGGACTCACGCAGGCGGAAGCGGAAGCAGGCGTTGCCGAGATCAGTGTTGACCCCGAGCTGCGTCCCGGTACCAGGATTGTTGCGGAGTGGGGCGACATCTTTGTCGCGGAAGCACTGAAGGATCGGTCGCGTGGCGACATCCTGTCGGATGCGGATGCGCGCGTGAGCCTGCTGGACGATTTGCTCGGTGAGTTGACGGAAGACGTCGTCACGCGCAGCACGTTCGGTGCAATACTCGGCCGTCATAAGCCTGAGATCATCGTCGACTGCGTCAATACCGCGACTGCATTTGCGTATCAGAACATCTTCCGCAGCGCGGCCGATCTGCGCGCAGCCGCGAAGGATGGTACCGCCGATACGGAAACCGTCGAACGCCACCTGGCGACGTTGTACATGCCGCAGTTAATCCGCCACGTGCAGATCGCGCTCGACGCGATGCATCGCAACAAGACGCGGTGTTATCTCAAGGTTGGCACCGCGGGCACGGGCGGCATGGGCCTCAACATCCCGTTCACGCACTCCGAAGAGCGGCCGAGCCGCATGCTGCTCGCCAAATCCAGCCTCGCCGGCGCCCATTCGCTTCTCCTGTACCTCATGGCGCGCACGCCGGGCGGACCTGCAGTCAAGGAAATCAAGCCGACTGCCGCGATCAGCTGGAAGCGTATCGGGTTCGGCCCGATCCAGAAGCGAGGGAAGCCGATTGCCGCATTCGATGCGACAACCGCGCTGCCGCTGTCCACTGCATTCCAGGACCACGCGAGCGGATATGTCGAGACCGGTGATGATCTCAATGGCGTGTTCCTCGACGCCGGCGAGAATGGCTGGTTCAGCCTCGGCGAGTTCGAGACGCTGACCGCACTCGGCCTGATGGAGTTCATCACGCCGGAGGAGATCGCAGTGGATGTCGTTCGCGAGATCCGCGGCTACTCGACCGGCCACGACATCGTCGCCGCGCTCGACAGTGCGACATCCGGACCGACGTACCGTGCGGGAGTACTGCGTGAGAGCGCACTCGATCGCATGGAATCGCTGGAACGGCAGCATGGTGTTCGCGCCGTCGCATACGAGATGCTCGGACCGCCACGGCTGTCCAAGCTGCTCTTCGAGGCGGAGATCCTGGCGAGGCTGCACACGGACCTGCGCGTGGCAGCGACGATGGACGCGGATGAGACCGCCGCGCGCGCACTCGCCTTGCTCAAGGAAGACGCGGACCTGCGCGTTCGTATCGTATCGATCGGAATTCCGATTCTCCTGCCCGATGGCGCTACGCTGTGGCGTGGTCCGGACGTGAAGGTCGGACCGGACGCGGGTCAATCGCCGGATGACGCGAAGCTTGCAGACAACGGGTGGGTGGACCTTCGCCCGTCCAACTGGCGTACTTGGAAGGTGCGCGCGCAGGCGCTGGCGAAGGACCTGGACCTGCCGCTCGCCGATTACGGTTCGCGTGTGGATGTCGATCCTGAGCCGCGCCGTTCCGGAATCCGGCCCGGTCGTATGGCGGCGTGGGTGTTCCGGTACGAGGACATGGGCGAACGAATCAAGCGGTAATCACGGAGGGGTGGGCGTTGGAAGAGTCATTGCAGGGGCAGTCGCAGGGACCGACGGCGGGACGCGCACTCGCGGACCGCATCACGGCCGAGCTTCACAAGCGGGTGGTTGGGCAGGACGAAATGATCCACCGGCTGCTGATCGGATTGCTGACGGGCGGACACGTTCTCCTCGAGGGCGTGCCCGGTCTCGCCAAGACGCTCACCGTGCGGTCACTGTCCGAAACGATCGATGCGACGTTCGAACGCGTACAGTTCACACCCGACCTGCTGCCGGCGGATATCACCGGCACCATGATCTACAACCAGCGCACGGGTGAGTTCACAGCGCGCCAGGGCCCGATCTTCGCCAACCTCGTACTCGCCGACGAAATCAACCGCGCGCCGCCGAAAGTGCAGTCCGCACTGCTCGAAGCGATGCAGGAACATCAGGTCACGCTCGGTGGAGAAACGTTCCCGCTACCGAAGCCATTCCTCGTCCTCGCAACGCAGAACCCGATCGAGCAGGAGGGCACCTACCCGCTGCCCGAAGCGCAGGTCGACCGCTTCATGCTCAAGCTGCGCGTTGGATACCCGGATCGGGCGACCGAGAAAGAGATCATGCGACGGATGTCGGGACAGGACCTGGCACCGCTGCAGCGCGTAGCAACAACGGCTGAGATCTTTGCCGCCCGCCGCGAGATCCAGGCGCTGTACATGGACGAGAAGATCGAGGATTACATCGTCGAGATCGTACATGCAACGCGCAACCCCGGCGAAGTGGGACTCAAGGACCTGGCGCCTCTCATCGAGTATGGCGCGTCACCGCGCGCTACGATCTTCCTCGCGATCTGCGCGCGTGCACATGCATACCTCGCCGGCCGCGGATATGTGCTGCCCGACGATGTGAAAGCCATCGGGCCCGATATCCTGCGCCACCGCATCATCACAACATTCGAGGCGGAAGCGGAGGATGTCACGTCGGACGACATCATCGCGCGAATCTTCGCGGCGGTGAACGTGCCGTGAGCCTCTGGCCCTCGCTCGACTGGCTGTTCGGCCGTACAGCCGATCCTCGGCCGGAACCGGTTGTGACGGCGGGCGGGGTTCCACGCGACATACTGCAGCAGGTTCGTCGCCTCGAGCTGCGCACGCGAGGCCTGGTCAACTCGACATTCAGCGGTGAATACCATTCCGTGTTCCGTGGTCAGGGCATGGAGTTCGCCGAAGTGCGCGAGTACCAGGAAGGCGACGACGTGCGCTATATCGACTGGAACGTCACTGCACGAACGGGCACGCCGTACATCAAGAAGCACATCGAGGAACGCGAGCTGACCGTCCTGCTGGTTGTCGACCTCTCGGGCTCGGAACAGTTCGGCACACGCAACCGTTTCAAGGCCGAGGCCGCAGCCGAGATCGCCGCAGTCCTCGCGCTCTCCGCCGCCCGTAACAATGATCGTGTCGGCCTCGTGATCTTCAGTGACCACATCGAGCACGTCGTCCCGGCGAAGAAGGGGAAGCGTCATGTGCTCCGCCTGATCCGTGATGTGCTCGCGTTTCAGCCGCTCGGCCGGGGTACCGATATCCCGGGGGCACTTGACTACGCAGCACGCCTGCTCTCGCACCGCGGCGTGATCTTCCTCATGAGTGACTTCGCGTCCGCAGAGTATTCCACCAGTGCGGACGGCCCTCTCGATCACACTGCATCATGGGAGAAGACGTTCCGCACGGTGGCGCAGCGCCATGACGTCGTCGCTGTGCATGTGACCGACGCGACCGAGCTCGCCATTCCGGATGTTGGATTGATCGTCGTGCAGGACCCCGAGACCGGCGGCGAATACGTCATCGATACAGGGCGGCGGAACCTGCGTGAGGGCTATCGCGCACGTATCGCATCCGAGAACGACGCTGTCACTCGTCTGTTCCGCAAACTCGGAGTAGATCACATCCATGTCCGCACCGACGAGCCATTCGTGGGCCCGCTGCTCGCGTTCTTCCGGCGTCGCGAACGCAAGCGAGGTCGTCGATGACGCGTTCGGCCCGAGTCTATTCTGCTTGCGCGGCGGCCGTCATAATGATCGCGCTCGCGGCGTCGCCATCAGACCCGCAGGAGCCCGCCCGTTCGGCAATCCTGCCTGACACGATCGCGGTCGGCGATGTCGCGCGCGTTGCGGTGCGCGTGACAGTGAAGCCCGGGAGCGTTGTGGTGTTTCCGGACTCGCTGGTGCTCCCGCTGGAAATCGAGAACGCAGGCGACCGCACGATCACCGTGGACACGACGGCAGCCGGCATCGCGTTGACCGCTACATACGCGATCGCGGCGTGGCGCCCGGGTTCGCACGCACTTCCGGCGCTCTCGTACACGGTGGACGGCACGCCGTACACTGTGTCCCTCGACTCACTGCGGATCCAGTCGGTCCTGCCCGCAGACACTGCGGGCATCAAGCCGAAGCCGTTGAAGCCGGTGCTCGGCGCCAATCGCGTGTGGTGGCCGATCCTTGCACTGATCGCGGCGCTCCTCGCGATTGCTGCTATCGTGTGGTACGTGCGACGCCGTCGCAGGATCCCCGTTGCTGTTCCGATCATTCCACGGCGGCCCGCGCGCGAAGTCGCGCTCGACCGGCTGGAACGGGCGCGGGCGAACGGCCATGTCGAGCGAGGCGATCTCAAGACGTTCTACTCGGAGATCTCGGAGGCGATGCGCGAGTACGTCGCTGCCGTGGACCTGACGGTCACACCGGACCTGACGACGGCGGAAGCCGCAGCCGCTCTCCGGGCGCGCGGCACCGACGCTGCCGCTGTCGAGCTGTTGACCCTGCTGGGAGCGGCCGACCTCGTGAAGTTCGCTCGCCGCACACCTCGCGTTGCAGATGCCTACGCGGAGTGGACGCGAGCCCAGCGCTGGGTCGCTGATGTGCAGTGGCCGCCCGTCAACCACAGCGATGTGGAGCGCGCGGCATGAGCTTCGGCTTCGCCCAACCCTGGGTGCTCCTGCTTCTCCTGCTGCTTCCCGCGTATGCGATGATGCAGCGGGGCCGCACACGCGCATTCATTTTCTCACGCGCGGCCGCTGCAGGTTCGTTCTCCAACAGTGCCGGCCGATGGGTCGCGAAACTGCCGGGATGGTTGCGTGGCACTGCGTATGTGGCCCTCGTGATCGGACTCGCATCCCCGCGCACGGGTGCTGCCGCCGTGAACATCGACGCAGAGGGTATTGCGATCGTTGTCGTCATCGATGTCTCATCCTCGATGCTGGCGGAGGACTTCAAGCCGAACAACCGTCTCGAAGTCGCGAAAGAGAAGGTGGCAGCATTTATCGCAGGGCGGGAGTACGACCGGATCGGTATCGTCGCATTCGCGGGGCAGGCACTGACGCAGGTCCCGCTGACCATCGATTACGACGTCCTTTTCCAGGCAGTGGACCAGCTCACCATCGAGGGCAACGGACTGGGACAGGGCACTGCCATCGGCACCGCCATCGCGACGGCGGCAAACCGGCTGCGGCGGGTGCCAGGCAAGTCCCATGTGATGATCCTCATGACCGACGGCGAGAACAATCGCGGTGACATCGACCCGCTCACTGCTGCGCGCGCCGCGGCTGCATATGGCGTCAAGATCTACACGATCGGTGTCGGCACGGAAGGCGTGGCACCGGTCCCACTCGGTCCACCCGGACCGTATGGTGTGCAGTACGCGATGGCGCCCGTGCACATCGACGAGAAGCTGCTCGGCGAGATTGCGACGCTGAGCGGCGGGAAGTATTTCCGTGCGACGCACTCCGAGGCGCTCGACAGCATCTACCATCAGATTGATCAGCTCGAGAAGAGCACTGTGGATGTCACTCGGTACGTGAACTATACGTCGCGCTACCTGCCGTTCGTCGTTGTCGGCTGCATTGCGTTGCTCCTCGAGTGGCTGCTCCTGGCTTCCCGGTTCGGGAGGATTCCATGACCTTCGCGCGCCCAGCCCTTCTCGGCCTCGCATTCGCACTGCCAGGCCTGTTCGCGATTCTGGTCGCACTGTATGCACATCGCAGGCGTCGCGTCGCGTCGCTTCTCGGCGAGACCGCGCTTGTCGCGCGCCTCGGTGGCGGTCGCCTCCATCGCTTTCCCACGATGCGGCTCGTTCTGATGATGATCGCGGGCACCGCTCTCGGCGTTGCCGCCGCAGGGCCTCGCTGGGGAACCGAAGTCATGCGCGGCCAGGCGCAGGCACTCAGTGTCGTGCTCGCGCTCGATATTTCGAAGTCGATGCTCACCGCAGACGTGTCCCCGAGCCGTCTCGAGCAGGAGCGTCTGCTGGTGCGGCGCATGCTGCGCGAGATGCCATCCGATCGTTTCGGGCTCGTAGTCTTCGCTGGTCGTGCATTCGTGCTTTCGCCGGTTACAGTGGACCACAGCGCGCTCGAGCTGTATGTGGATGCGCTTGCCCCGGACATCGTGAGCCAGGGCGGATCGTCGATAGCCGGAGCCATCACGCTTGCAACCGACCTCGCGCGAGGCAATCGCGAGGCGACCACGGAGCACGCAGTCGTACTCGTCACGGATGGCGAGGCGCTGGAGGAAGCGGACGCGATCGAGGACGCGATCGTCCGCGCATCGCGCGCGGGTGTGCACGTCTACACGGTCGGAACGGGCACCGCCGCCGGCGGCCCGGTGCCGGACCTCGACCCGCGGTCGGGTGCGGTCGGCAGCTTCAAGAAGGATGAGATGGGGAACACCGTGATCAGCAAGCTGGATGCGCCACTGCTGCGTCACATCGCGGAGAAGACGGGCGGCGAGTACATCCAGCTGGATCGGCCCGGCGCGGCGGACCGTCTCACGCAGGTGCTCAACCGCCTGGACCGTACATCGGAAACGAGTGAAGAGCGCGTGCAGAGCAAGGAACGCTTCGCGCTGTTCGTCCTCCTTGCGCTCGCGTGCCTCGTCCTCGACGCGCTGCTGGCCGCAGCACCTGCGCCCGTCGCGACCCGCGTCGGCAACGGCACGACCGCCCAAGGCACAGGTACCGCCGCGTCACGACCACGCCGGTCGACATCACAACGGCGTCGGTCCGTCAGCGCCGCAGTTCTGGCGCTGTGTCTGCTTGCAACGTCCGGCTTCGGCATCGGTGATCTCGAACGAGGCAACCGACTGTACCGTGAAGGGAAGTATGGCGATGCAGTGGAAGCATATCGTCGCGCACTCGAGTCGGGACGCCCTTCACCGGCGCTGTACTACAACCTTGGAACCGCGCTCGTACAGCTCGGTCGGTTCGAGGAGGCCGCGACGTACCTGAACAATGCAGTGGAGGCCGTAGACCCCGACATCGCGCAGCGAGGATTGTACAATCTCGGCAATCGGTTCCTGTATGAGGCGAGATCGAAGCCGGACATGGATCCGCAGGCGAAGGGCACCCTGCTGGATGCTGCGGCAGAAGCGTATCGGCGGACACTGCGACTGAATCCCGCGGACCGCGATGCCAAGTGGAACCTGGAGCTCACGCTGCGCGACAAGCAGCAGAACGATTTGCAGAAGCCGAAGCCGGACCCGAGTGACAACAAGCAGGATCAGGATCAGAAGGAAGACAAGAATCAGGAGCAGGGCGGTGGCGAAGCGAATTCGGATGCGGAGTCACCGGCCGGCCAGGGTCAGAGCAGCGGGAGCGCACAGGAGAACAAGCCGCTCAGCAAGGACCAGGCGGACCGTATCCTGAGCGCCGTCGAACAGGACGAGCGAACACTGACGCGCGAGACCCTGCGCAAGGGGCAGCGGCGCACGACGGTCGCACGGGACTGGTGATGCTCGTCGCTGTGCTGCTCGCGGGCGCGCTCGCGTTCCAGCAGGGTGATGCTATCGTGAGCGCTCACA
>JBBSJG010000066.1:0-16680 GCA_038257485.1 Longimicrobiales bacterium
AAATTGCCCGGCCAGGGCAACGGGCCCCGACCGGGCGATAGCTGGATGGGTTTGGACGAAATAGCGGAAGGGTGGTCCGGTTAAATCCTCACGTACTTTTCCAGGCGCGCGACCTCCGCAGCATCGACATACTTGCCGATCTCGCGACGGAACTGTTCCATCGTGGTCCACGGGCGGTACTCCATGAACTCGTGCTCCATCCTCTCGCCGACGCCCGGAATCAGCTTCATCTCGGCACCGGTTGCCTTGTTCAGATCGATCGGCTTCCAGACGCGGGTATAGATCGTGTCGCGCTGTGCTTCCGTGAGTGTTCCGAGCTTCGCATCGAACGCCATCATATCGGCATAGGGGCGCCCGGCGATGACTGCATCCGCCAGTTCCGCAGCCATTCCCGGAATCGCCATCAGCTCTTCCTTCGTTGCCGCGTCCGGGTCGAGCATGCCTGTCGCGATCGGCGCCGCCGGCATGCCGGGTGACGCGACCGTGGTCGTGTCGGTCGTTGCCATCGTGGCGTCGTCATCCGCGTCAGGCGCGCATGCGACGACCGTGAACGCGAGCAGAACTGCAGCAGCCGCCTGGTAGTATTGCCTGGTCATTGGAACTCCGATATGTAGTAAAGTGCGTCACTGGACGAGCGTTTTCGCTGCAATCTTGAAGCCATCGCAACGCCCCCGTATCCACTTCCGCCAGTGGCCCACCGGGCCACGGTCCGCCCGTCGCCAGTGGCCGCCAGGCCACGGTCCGCCAGTGGCCGCCAGGCCACGGTCCGCCAGTGGCCCACCGGGCCACGGTCTCACCGCATCTCAACCATCACAACCGCGCGGCTCCGGTACTCGCGCCCGCCAACGACCAGCACCACGTCATATGAGCCGGGCCGCACCGTAGACAGCACGCCACCTGCCGCCACGGGGAAGACAACGTCGCCCGCCGCGCCCGTCGCACCCGCGCCGCCGAAGCCGCCGCCGCCGCCGCCACCGACATTGCCGCCGCCGCCTGCCGTGCGTTCGGCATCGGTGCGCTCGCGGCGCGCCTGCATGTTCCAGCGCACGCTGTTCACACCTGCCGACTTCGGTGCGTCCACTTCGGCGATCATCCGGGCGCCGTCGTATACACGCACCTTCACGTCTTTCTCCGCACTCTTCAGGAAGTACCGGATCATGACGCCGTTCGGCTTGCTCTCGCCGTTGAAGTTGGCGGACGCGGTGACCGTGCGCATCTCGGGGCCCCACTGTATGGCGGGCTGCGGCTCGAACAGGTGTGCAGCCGATGCGAGCACTGCCGGCGTCATCTCCTGGAGCGGCGCAATGTCGCCGATGAAGATGCCGCGGCCATGCGTGCCGACGATGACCTCGTTGTCGCGCGGATGGATCTGCAGGTCGTGAACGGGATTCGTCGGGATGCCGTTTTTCATGCGCGTCCACGCGCGTCCGCCGTCGATCGATGCAAACAGGCCTTGATCGGTGCCGATGAACAGCAGGTTCGGATTGCGCGCGTCTTCGCGGATGACGTTGATCGCTTCATTCGGCAGATTGCCCGCGATCGACGTCCACGTCTGGCCGTAGTCCGCCGTCTTCCACACGAACGGTCGGAAGTCGTCATTGCGGAAGCCGGTGACTGTCACGTAGGCGACGGCGGCATCGTGCTGCGATGCAATCACTCTGCTCACCCAGTAGCCTGGATGTCCTGCGATGCGGGCCGTGAGGTTCGTCCACGTGCGTCCCGCGTCCCGCGAGAGCTGCACATTGCCGTCGTCCGTGCCGACCCACAGCACACCCGGGATGATGCGCGACTCATCCACCGACGTGATCGTTGCATACTGGATGTTGCCCGTGCCGTTGCGACGCGTCGAATCATTCACGGTCAGGTCGGGACTGATCTCCGACCAGCTCTCGCCGCGGTTCGACGAGCGCAGCAGTACATTCGCGCCGTGATAGATCATGTCGGAATTGTGTGGCGAGATCAGGATCGGTGCATTCCAGTTGTAGCGCAGCGCCGGCTGGTTCGCGGCGCGTCGATACCCGATGCCCTTCGACTGACCCGTCGCGAGATCCACGCGCTGAATCGCGCCGAACTGGCTCTCGTTGTACAGCCAGCGGCTGGACGGATCGACGACATTGTACATGCCGTCGCCGCCACCCGTGCGGTACCAGTCCTCGAACGGGATCGCACCGCCGCCACGCCGCGTGCTCGGTCCCTTCACGGAACCATTGTCCTGCAGGCCACCATACACATTGTACGGCGTCGCCATGTCGTAGCCGATGGCGTAGAACTGTGCGAGCGGCTTGTTGTCGGGATGGTACCAGTTCTGGCCGCCGTCGAACGTGATGCCCATGCCGTGATCGTAGCCGAGCACCATGTGCCGGCTGTCTGCAGGATTGATCCAGAGCGCGTGATTGTCACCGCCGAAGTTGAACGGCGTCGACCACGTTTTCCCGCCGTCCGTCGTATGCGTCACACCGACGCTCAGAATGTAAACGTGCTCGGCATCATTCGGGTCGACGCGCACCTGGCCATAGTAGTACGGCGGATTGCCGCCCGTGAAACGGCCGGCGCGGCCGCCGCCCTGCGCAGTCGCCGCCGAAGCACCGCCGGCCGGCGCGGCGACTGCGGAAGGCGCGACCTTGCGCCATGTCGCACCCGCGTCATCCGAACGGTAGAGCTGGTCCCCGATGGAACGATCGCCGAACCCCAGCGCGAGACGGCGGGCGCGCTCGTCGGGCGGGACGCTGTCCGAATTCGCATTCTCGACGATTGCATAGACCGTGTTGGGCTGGCTGCGTGCGATGCCGATGCCGATACGACCCAGCATCCCCGTCGGCAAACCGTTCGTCATCTGTGTCCAGGTCCGGCCGCCATCCGTGCTCTTGTGCAGTGCACTGCCCGGACCGCCCTCACCGAACGTCCACGGTCGACGCACCTTGTCGTATGTCGCAGCATAGAGCACCTGCGCATTCGACGGGTCCATGGCCACGTCGACCACGCCGATCGCGCGGCCGGCAATACGGTGGTCCAGCGTTTTCGTCCACGTGCCGCCGCCATTCGTCGTCATGTACAGACCGCGATCGGGATTCTCCGAGTACAGATGACCGAGTGCAGCGACGTACGCGATGTCCGGGTTCGTCGGGTTGAGTACGATGCGGCCGATGTGGCCCGAATTCGGCAGCCCGACATTCTTCCAGCTGCGGCCGCCATCCGATGAACGGTAGATGCCATTGCCCGAATACGTGCTGCGCGAGTTGTTGCCTTCGCCGGTGCCCACGTAGACGATATCCGGATTCGTCTGCGCCGTGGCCACTGCACCCAGAGAAATCACCGGCTGGTCGTCGAAGAGGCTGCGCCACGTGAGACCGTGATTCTCCGTCTTCCACAAACCGCCGGACCCCGTCGCCGCGTACATCACCTGCGGACGGTTTTCGACCACCGCATACTCGACATAACGGCCACCCTGCCGCGTGGGACCGATGTCGCGCATGCGCACGACGTCCGACAGGTTGACGGACTGCTGGGCCGATAACGGGAGCGAGCCCGCCAGCACCAGGCTGAACAGGACGCAGCTCCGGGCGATCTGGGATATCCGCATCGATGGTTCTCCAGTGAAGTGATGTGTTCATTTTCGGTCGCCCCGTCCGCCGTCGCAACCCGACCATCCCGTACGCCCTGTGTAAGCGGTTGCCTGACATGGCCTTACGGAATGCCACACAGGAACCACAAGAGTGGCGCGCAGCATGGGAATCCGCTAAATTGGGGGATCCCGCCAAACAGCATCACCGTAGCCGGAGCCGACTCGTATGGCCGTGACCAGAATTCGGTTCGCGAAGCGCGACGCCACACGGTTCGTCGAAGAAACCAAGTCCCGTGTTGCCGCCTATTTCGAGGAGACCGGACGGTCCCAGAAGGCGGACTTCGGCATGGTGCTCAAGACCGTGATCATTCTGGGGACGGCGATCGGGTCGTACCTGATGATCCTGAGCAACCAGTTCACGCCGTGGCAGATGCTCGGGCTCGCGGCAGTGATGGGCGTGGCGATGGCCGGCATCGGATTCTCCGTCGCGCACGACGCATTGCACGGCGGCTACTCGTCCAATCAGCGCATCAATCGCATGCTCGGCTTCACATTCGATCTCAGTGGCGCCAACGGCTACATGTGGAAGATCACGCACAACGTGATTCATCACACGTATACGAACATCCCGGGAATCGACGAGGATCTCACGGTGTCGCCGCTGCTTCGCCTGTCGCCCGCGGCCGAGCACAAGTGGTTCCACCGGTATCAGCACATCTACTGCTTTGCGGCGTACAGCATGGCCACGATCAACTGGATCTTCGTGAAGGACTATCAGCAGTTCCTCAAGAAGGACCTCGGTCCGTACAAGGACAAGAAGCATCCGCGCTCCGAGTGGATCAACCTGATCTGGACGAAGCTGTTCTGCTACGCCTACATGATCGTGATTCCGTTGCTCGTGCTCGACATCGCGTGGTGGCAGTTTCTCATCGGCTTCATCACGATGCACCTCGTCGCGGGTACGATCCTCGGCGTGATCTTCCAGCTCGCCCATGTCGTCGAAGGCACCGAGTTCCCGCACCCTGATGAGACCGGACAGATGGACAATCAGTGGGTGATCCACGAGATGGAGACCACCGCTGACTTCGCGCATCGCAACAAGGTCCTGTCCTGGTATATCGGCGGACTGAACTACCAGATCGAGCACCATCTCTTCCCGCAGATCTGCAGCATCCACTATCCGGCGATCGCGAAGATCGTCGAGCAGGTCGCGATCGAGACGGGTGTGCCGTACAACAACGCACCGACACTCCGTGCTGCGATTCGCTCGCATTACACGATGTTGAAGCATCTCGGCCAGGGCGAGGGTGCCTCCGTGCCGACGCTTGCAGCGAGCTGATACCACAGCCGTGCGGGCCCGCCTGGTAGCATCGCTGCGACTCGCTGCCGCAGTCACAGCCGCCGTATTGCTCCATGCGACGGCGGCACGGGCGCAGTCGCGACCCACACCGGGCGCCCTCCCGGAGCATCCCTCGTTCACCCGCGCGGTGCAGGCGGGTACGCGCACAGTCGACGGCCGGCCGGGCCCCCGCGCATGGACGCAGTACGCGCGCTACCACATCGACGCGCGCATCGATCCGTCGACACACGTCCTGACCGGCTCGTCGCGCGTCACCTACATCAACAACTCGCCGGACACGCTGCCCGGCATCCGCGTGCACCTGAGGCAGAATGCATTTGCGCCCGGCAGTGCCCGCCGCGAAGCGATCGTGCCGACCGACGGCGTCGTCATGCAATCGGTCGCCGTCAATGGTGCGACGCCGGTGCGCGCCGCCGTAAACGGCACGGTGATGAATATCATCATGGCGCAGCCGCTGCTGCCGCGCGACAGTGTGACGCTCGCGTTCGCGTGGAAACACGAAGTGCCCGTCACGCCGTCGGACGGCAGGCAGGGTCGCGACGAGCACCTGTACCTCATGGGCTACTGGTATCCGCAGGTCGCAGTCTATGACGATGTGAGTGGCTGGGTGGCCGATCAGTATCTGCTCGGTGCCGAATTCTACATGGACCACGCCGACTACGACGTGCGGATCACTGCACCCGCGGGCTGGGTCGTCGGCGCGACCGGTGTCCTGCAGAATGCCGCCGCAATCCTGCCGGCCGCGATGCGCGACAGCCTTGCAATGGCGCGCAGCAGCGGCCGGGTCGTCAACATCCACCGGCCGGCCGGGAACAACACATTCTCTGCAGCGTCCGTATCAACGCCGTCCGCTATGACGACCTGGCATTTCAAGGCTGCGAACGTACGCGACTTCGCGTGGGGCACGAGCGACCGGTACGTCTGGGACGCCACCCGCGCACTCGTCGCGTCCGATACCGTAGACATTCACAGCTTCTATCGTATCCATCCTCCCGCTGCGGCATGGGCCATTGGTGGTGCGCGCTACACGAAAGACGCGATCGAACAGTTGTCCCGCTACCTGTGGCCTTACCCGTGGCCGACCATGACGTCGATGGAAGGCGTCCTCACGAGTGGCGGGATGGAATATCCCATGCTCACGACCATGCAGCCGTGGGTCGACACGCTGTCCCTCGCGGGTGACCTGATGCATGAGACCGGACACATGTGGTTTCCGATGCAGGTGGGTTCCAACGAGACGCGCTATCCGTGGATGGACGAGGGGTTCACGCAGTTCAATACTGCGCAGGCCATGCGAGTGCTCTACGGCGAGCCGCGCACCGGCGGACGGCCGAACGATTCGGAGCCGGGTCAGCGACGGCAGTACATCGCGCGCGCGCTCGCTGGCGATGACCAGGCGCTGATGCAGCACGGCGACCTGTTCCCGCTCGAACAATACAATGTCATGTATTACAACAAGACGTCCCAGGTGCTCGTTGCACTGAGAAGCATCCTCGGTGACAGTGTGTTCCGCCATGCGTTCCGCATGTACGGCGAGCGGTGGAACGGCAGGCATCCGTACCCACAGGACTTCTTCAATACCGTAGAGACCGTCGCGGGCCGCGACCTGGACTGGTTCTGGGTGTCGTGGTTCCAGGAGCCATGGTCGCTCGACCATGCCATCGGCAGTGCCCGGATGAATGGCAGCAACCTCGATGTCAAGATCGAGGACCGCGGCCGCGCGTTCATGCCGGTGCGATTGACGATCACCCGCGCAGGCGGTGCCGTCGAGATGCGCGAGATACCAGTCGACGTGTGGCTGCGCGGAAGCCGCAGTAGTGTGGTGTCGATTGCGAATGGAGCGCAGGTCGTGCGCGTCGAAATCGACGCGGCCGCGGCATTCCCCGACTACGACCGCACGAACCAGGTGTGGGTCAGGAACTGAACGCGCCCCCGGTCTTCGCGCGCCTGGTGTTCGCGGGCTAGGTCTTCGCGCGCGGCTCCACGAGCGCGCCGAACGTCCGCACCTCAGGCCAGATCCTCGCCACACCCGCCACCACGAACAGACTTCCGATGCCGCCATACACGACGGCGCGCACGGGCCCGAGGATCGCCGCCGCAACGCCTGACTCGAATCCGCCCATCTCGTTGGACGTGCCGATGAACAGGGCATTGATTGCACCGACCCTGCCGCGCAACTCGTCCGGTGTCAGCACCTGCATCAGTGTGCTGCGGACAACGACACTCACCATGTCGAAGCCCCCGATCAATGCGAGCAGCACCATCGACAGCGGGAACGAGCGGGACAGGCCGAAGCCGATGGTCGCCAGCGCAAACCCGGTGACCGCCCACAACAGCGCGCGACCCGCGCGTTGCATGGGATTGCGTGCGAGCGGGATCGCGGCGATCATCGCGCCGAGCGATGGCGCGGCCATGAGCCAGCCCAGGCCGCGCGGTCCGACGTGCAGGATGTCCTTCGCAAACACTGGCAGCAGCATCGTCGCACCGCCCAGCAGCACGGCGAACAGGTCGAGTGTGATCGTCGCGATCAGGATGCGTTGCTCGCGGATGAAGTGCACACCTGCAAGCAGACTCTTCCACGTGACGCCGCGACTCGCCGTCGCATACGCACGCGGCTGGACGCGCAGAAGGAGCAGGATGAAGAGCGCATTGCCCGTAGCTGTCGCAATGAACGCGGGGGTCGCGCTGTGGAATGTTGCGATGACGAAGCCGGCACCCGCCGGGCCGAGCACGGACGACAGCTGGAAGAGGCCGCTCCGCCATGTCGCGCCATTGCCGAGGAGCTCGAGCGGCAGCAGCTGCGGTCCGAGCGCATCACGCGCAGGTGACAGGATCGCACGCGCGATGCCGTTGATGACGAGCAGCAGATACACAAGCGAGATCGCGCCGTGCGCGTGCGCGACCGCGGCGAGCCCGATCGAAACGAGCACCTCGAGCGCGACGGTCAGGATCAGCAGATGCTTGCGATTGAAGCGGTCGGCGAGATGACCGGCCGGCAATGTCAGCAGGATGATGGGAAGCACCTGCGCCAGTCCGACGCCGCCCAGTGCGAGCGCCGAATCCGTGCGCTCGTACAGATACCAGCCGATCGCGACGGTCTGCATCTGCAGGCCGAGGCTGGCAAGGAAGTGACCGGTGATGAACCTGCGGAAGTCCGGGTACCGCACCGACGCATACGCGTCCGCCTTCAAGACACTGCCTCCGGTAGAACAGGCGACGGACGCACCGGACGGCGCCTCCAGGACGGCAAGCTAACGCCGCCCTGAAAGCGTGGTCAAAACGCTACTTCTTCTTTGACTTCTTCCCTCGCGAGTCGCTGTCCGGATCGAGCTCGCGCAGGAATCCCTCGAACAGCCGCATGTGACCCTCTTCGTCGTGCAGGATCTGCACGACCATGTCCTGCGTCGCCCAGTCCACACCGTCACACAGCTCAATCAACTCGTTGTAGTGGTTGATCGCACCCTTCTCGGCCTCGATGACACCGCGAATGACGTGCACCAGGTCAGTCTGTTCCTCTGGCGGCTGCAGGAATGTCTGTGACGGCTTGAAGGCCATCGACCCGGGCACCACACCCCACAGCTCCTTGATACGCGCTGCGAACATCTGCGCGTGACCGAGCTCCTCCTGGATGTCCTCGTGTAGCGCCTCGATGATTTCCTGCGCGCGCAGTCCGTCCGGATTCGTGGAATTCGCGATGTAGCTCATCACGGTCTCCATCTCCATCCAGTACGCACGCGTCAGCATCTCGATGATCTGCTCCCGCTTCTCAGCGTTCTCTTCCGCGAATACGCCCCGTTCGAGTGTCGGTCTGGCCATGGTACGGCTCCTGTCGTGAATGGTTAGATCGTCGCGTTCCGACCATGCAAGTCGTCTGCCGCCGCGGGGCGCCGGACGTTCCCCACCGCAGCCGCAGCCGCGCTCGAAGCCGCGCAGTTGTCGCAATGCCCGCACTCCCAGCTGGAGTCGCTCTCCACGCCGAAGTATTCCAGGATGCGGCGAGTACGGCACCGCGCCGTCCTGCAGTACGACACCATCGCTTCGAGCTTCTCCTTGTCCTTGAGACGGCGGGCTTCGTAGTCGAGGATGTCATGTCCGATATCGACCTGCGCGACATTCTCCGCGATCCGCTCCCAGCTGCCCCCGCGATACTCACGCATCGCGCCATGCCGCTTCAGCAGCTCCAGAACAATCCTCGCCTTGCGACGCGGAACGGCCGCCGCTTCTGCGATCTCCATGAGCGGCGTCGACGTGCGCTGCTCGATTGCATTCAACACCCTCGCCACCGAAGCGGCCTCCTCCAGGCTCGGATACTTGCCGCCCAGGAAGTAGCTCTGCACCTGGCGGTCCTCGACGCGATACAGCATCACGCATCTCGACGGGTCGCCGTCCCGTCCCGCACGACCGGCCTCCTGGTAGTACGCCTCGGGCGAACCCGGGAAGTCGTAATGCACCACGAACCGGATGTCCGACTTGTCGATGCCCAGGCCGAACGCATTCGTCGCGATCACCGCCCGAATGCCGTCGCCCATGAACAGCTCCTGCGTCTCCGTGCGCTGCTTCGGGGTGCGCTTGCCATGGTAGATCCCGATGTCGAAGGACGGCCGCAACAGTGCATAAAGACGTTCCGCTTCCTTCACCGTCGCGACGTAGACGATGCCGGTGCCTTCGGTAGTCGCCAGGATGTCGCGCAGCACGCGATCCTTCATGTCGGCGTTGACCGTGCGCTTCACTTCGAGGTGGAGGTTGGGTCGGATGAGGCCCGTGATCGAACGCATCGGATCGCGCATGCGCAGTTGTGCGATGATGTCGTCCTGCACAGCGGGTGTGGCGGTCGCGGTCAATGCGACGATGGGTGGGCGACCCAGCCGCTCGATGATCGATCCGAGCATCATGTAGTCCGGCCGGAAGTCGTGCCCCCAATGACTCACGCAGTGCGCTTCATCAACGACGAACAGTGATACCTCGCGCTCGATGAGTGCGTCGAAGAAGTGGCGGTCGCGGAAGCGCTCGGGTGTCACGTAGAGAATTTTACCGTCGCCGCTCGTCACATCCGCGGCCGCAGCCGCCTGTTGGCGCCGCGTGAGCGACGAATTGATGGTGACGGCGCCAATCCCCAGCCCCGTGAGCTTGTCGGTCTGATCTTTCATCAGGGAGATGAGTGGCGATACGACGACGGTAAGGCCGGGCAACAGAAGCGCCGGCAGCTGGAACAGCAGGGACTTCCCGCTGCCGGTCGGCCGTATGACGAGCGCGTCGTGGCCGGACAGGATCGCGCGCACGACTTCCTCCTGGCCGGGTCGAAACTCGTCCAGCGCGAAACGGTTGCGCAGCGTGTCGTTGATTTTTCGGTTTGTGATTCGTACCACTCGAGATCGCCTCCTGCCGCGTCAGGAGGCACGCCGCGTGCCGCGGGCACTTATCGGCCGCGGTACAGCATCACCGCGACGGCCGTCGCCAGATTGAGACTGGACACACCCTCGCGCATGGGGATTCGAAGCCGGCGGTGTGAAGCGTCCAGGAGATCACTGCCGATGCCGTCACGCTCCGAGCCAAAGACAAGCACGGCGTTGTCGGCGGGCGGTGCGTGCTCGTCGCCCTCGGGGTGGATGGCGATGATATCGCGGGTGGTCGCGGGCAGTCCATTTCCCGTCAGCCGCCCGACCGGCAGCGCGAACTGGAGGCCTGCGGCGCCGCGCACGGCGGCGGGGCTCCACGGGTCGGCGTCGCCGGTGGTGAAGACCCCTGCCGCGCCCGCGGCGGCAGCGACGCGAATCGCGGCTCCGATATTGCCGGGGTGTCGGGGCGTATCCAGGACCACGATGCGTCCGCCGTCGCCTGTGGCGAATACGGTGGCCGGGTCGATCACGGGCCGGGCCGCGATGGCGAGTGTGCGGGTGCGAGGTGGTGTGGGGGTCAGCGAATCGATTGCGTTCGCGGTTGTCCGTGCCCGTGAGAAGGCATCGGCGAGGTCGGGAGCGAGATCGCGCGCGAGGTCCTGTAGGTGGTCGGGCGCATCGGTGACCATGTCGACGATGGAGGCGTGGAAGCGCAGTGCATGCTTGATGGCGTGAAAGCCTTCGAGCAGGACGAGGCGGGGATCGCGACGGGCGCTGTGATAGCGTTCCTGATCGGTCATGTGTTGCGACCTCCTGCTTGCTCAGACAAGTTCTCCAACTGACAAGATTGATCAGCGAGAGAGGAATGGACGAAGAAGCCCCGCGTACTGCAAGGCCATTGTCGGGTCTGTCGCTGGAGCGCAAGCTCCCGCTGCTGATGGGTGGCATGATCGTGCTGCTGGTTCTGTTTGCGACGATCGGGTCATACCTGGAAGTGCGCAGTGCTGCCGTCACCGGTGCGCGCGAGCGGTTGGAGGTTGTCGAGAGGCAGCTGCAGCAGATGCTGGGCTCGGGGTTCGAAACCCGCAAGCAGCAGCTTGGCATGTTCGCCGATACGACGCCGTACATCCGCGAGGTGCTGCGCGGTGCGACCGTTGACACTGCGGAACTGCATGAAGCGCTGAATCGTCTGCGTACGCGATCCGATAGTGGTCTGCCCATCGAGCTATGGAATCCGCGCGGCGAGCTGATCGCGCGGACGGGTCGCGGGGTGCAGACATCCTCGCGCAACCAGCCGACGCCGCCCGCAGAGGCTGCGTTCAGCGACACCGCCGGCGCGCGCATCTCGTACTTCACGCGTGACGAGCGCGGGGGTCCGACGTATTTCATCGATATCCCGATTCATGACGGGAACCGACCGCTCGGTATCATTCGGCAGACGCGTCGTATCGTCGGTGGCCCGAACTCCATGGAGTTTGAAGAACTGATTGGTGCGGGGAAGATCTACCTGACGGACAGGTCAGG
The DNA here is from genome assembly GCA_038257485.1 of Longimicrobiales bacterium. Classification (GTDB taxonomy): domain Bacteria; phylum Gemmatimonadota; class Gemmatimonadetes; order Longimicrobiales; family RSA9; genus DASUXU01. The sequence goes on from JBBSJG010000066.1 coordinate 11,783, forward strand.
CGAAGTGTGGACGACGCTGGGTGGTGACTCGGTGGCGCCCATGCCGATCCAGAAATTCGATGGTACGTACGAAGCGCGTCGCGACGGTCAGCGGGTGCTCACGCACGCTGTAAAGATTCCGCACTCGCCATGGGTGTCCGTCATCGAGCTGCCGCTGGCAGGTGTGCTGGCGAGGCCGCAGCGGTTCCTGCGCGAGGCGATCCTGCTCGGTTCGATCTTGGGCCTGCTGGGAATGCTCGTCGCGTGGCGGGTATCGCGTCGCATAACGCAACCGATCCGCGAGCTCGATGCGGCTGCGTCCTCATTTGCAGAGGGCGCTTATGACGAGCGAGTGCCCGTGCGCCGCACCGACGAGCTCGGCCGGCTCGCCGTGACGTTCAATACGATGGCGGAACAGGTGCAGCACGCGCATTCGCAGCTCGAGAGCGCCGTCGATATCGCGGAGACATCGCGCTCCGAGGCGCAGGAGGCGAACCAGGCAAAGTCGGAATTCCTCGCGACCATGAGCCACGAGATCCGCACGCCGATCAATGCCATGATCGGGTACACCGACCTGCTGGATATGGGCGTCCCGGGCACGATGAGCGAGCAGCAGGCGAAGTTCGTCTCGCGCATCCGCGACAGTGGCCGCCACCTGGTGGGGTTGGTCGATGAGCTGCTCGATTTCGCGAAGATCGAGTCGCGCGAGATGCGTGTGGAGGCGCTGCCGACGTCGGCGGGGATTGCCGTGAAATCCGCAGTGCAGCCACTGTATGCGGCAGCAGAGCGGAAGCATATCAGGATCGAGATTGCGTGTGATGAGGATTACGCGTTTCGCGGCGATGCACGGCGAGTCCATCAGATTCTGTTGAACCTGCTGAACAATGCGGTGAAGTTCACGGATGACGGCGGCTCCATCACGGTCGTGTGCGGGCGTGGTGAAGCGCCGTCGGAAATGGCGCATCACGGAACCGACGATGCCGTTTTCATCCGTGTTGCCGACACCGGCATCGGGATTCCCGCCGACCAGCTCGCGCGGATATTCCAGCCGTTCGTGCAGGTGACGAGTGGATACACGCGTCAGCACGGCGGCGCCGGTCTGGGTCTCGCGATCAGTCAGAAGCTCGCGCAGCTGATGCGCGGCACGATCACAGTCGAGAGCCTGGCGGGGCAGGGCACAACGTTTACGCTGTGGCTTCCGTCCGACGCGTTGCGCCCGCAGTTCGCGGATAGCGACCGGGCGTCGTCGGATTCATGAAAAAAACGACTCCGCCCCCGTTACAATGGGGTGCGGAGTCATTTGGTGCCCGCCGGACTCTGCGCCGGTCGGACAAGGGCCTGTGCCGATCAGACCGGTTTGCGACCCTGGATCACGCGAACCAGGACGACGATGACGGCGATGACCAGCAGGATGTGGATGAGGCCGCCGGCTATGTTCGTGACCAGGCCGAGCGCCCAGAGCACGAGCAGGATGACGATAATGGTCCAGAGCATGGAGCCTCCAGGAATAGGTTGACGGAGCATTTGGCAACAAACGGGCCAATTGGGAGCCACACATGAGTGATTTCGATATGGTTGTTTACGAGAAGCCGACGTGCACGACGTGCCGCGGACTTGTAAAGTTGCTGGAGGAGCGGGGCATCCCGTTCGAACGGGTGGACTATATGATCGACCCGATCCCGCGTGCAAAGCTGGTGGATCTGGTGCGGAAGATGGGTGGCAGGCCGCATGATATCCTGCGCGTGAAGGAAGCGTCGTTCCGCGAGCTCGGTCGTGAGGCATCGACGATGACGGATGACGAGGTGCTGGATCTGCTCGCGGCGAGGCCGGAACTGGTTCAGCGGCCGATCGTGGAGCGAGGCGAGCATGCGGTGCTTGCGCGACCCGTAGAATCCGTCGAGCACATACTGTAACCCGGCGAGATTTAATGGGACTGTCTGAGATCCGGCATATCATCGAGGAGGGTCGTCGCTATGAAGCGGCGGGCCATCACGAGCGCGCGCTCAATCGATATCGCGCGGCGGAAGCGGCGTCGCCGGATGCTGCGGCGCGTTCCGAGTCGATACGTCGGCAGTCGGATGTGCACCGTACGCGTTCGGACTGGGCTATTGCAATGGATGCGGCCAGAGAGGCCGAACGCATCGCGGCGGAACATGATCTTCGCGATCTCGTCGCCGAGGCGGTGAATGCACAGGGCGCTGTGTTCCACACGCGGGGTCAGCTGGACGAGGCAGAAGCATACTACATGCGCGCGGTCGATACATCGCAGCACGCGCGCGTCCGCGGCATCGTCATGCAGAACCTGGCGACGCTGGCTGCACAGCGAGGCGATCTCGACACGGCGGCACAGCGGTTCAAGGATGCATACGAGTTCTGCAAAGAGGGCGGGTACGAGCGAGGCATGCTGTTCGCCCTCATGAACTACGCGCGCTGTGTGTTCGACCAGGGGAAGACCGACGTCGCGGAGCGGCTGCTGCACGAGGCGGAAGTACTTGCAATCCACACCATGGATCTCGACATGAGCCATCTCGCGGCGCTCAACCGCGCCGAAGCGATGATCCGCAGGGGTGCATACGACGATGCGGAAACGCTCGTGAGCTCTGCGCTCGGGTATTACGGACACAGCGGCAATCCGTACCGCCGTCTGGAAGCGCTGCGCCTGCTTGGTGACATCACACTGCAGCGAGGATCACGCGACCAGGCGAAGGTCTTCTACAATGCGGCGGCAGAGATCGCGCGTCGTATCGAGGCCGCCAGCGAGGTGGACGTGCTGCAACAGCGTCTCGCGTCGATCGACGAAATCTGATCCTCCACTAGCCCACCCATACCTGCGCTCGGTTGTCACCCATGATGACGCGGCGGAACGTGCGGAAGATCGCGGGGTCGAGCGCAGTGCCCGCATCGCTCTGCATCACCTCCAGCGCATCGTCGCGGGACAGCGCGAGACGATAGCTGCGGTCGCACGTAAGCGCGTCGTATACATCGACGACACACAGCATGCGAGCGACCAGCGGAATCGCCCGCTCACCCAGACGGTCCGGATACCCCCCGCCATCCCAGCGCTCGTGATGATGCCGTACGACCGATCGCACCACCTCCGGCAGTTGCATCCTCAGCGCGAGACGATCGCCCCACTCCGGATGCTGACGCATGATCCGCCACTCGTCGGCATCGAGTGGGCCCGGCTTGTTCAGAATCGATGACGGCACCGCGAGCTTGCCGACGTCGTGCATCATGCTCCCCGTCCGCAGCCACTCCAGCTGAGCGCCCTCGATCCCCATCGCTCTAGCCAGACGCTCCGTATACTCCGCGACGCGTGCGCAGTGACTCGCTGTATACCGGTCCTTCGCTTCGATCGACTCAGCCCACATCTGGAGCAGCTCTACCTGTCGGGGGTCGGGTGCCAGCTCCATGAATCCTGCCTGCCGAAAAGTTTATTCCGCAATCGCTTCCGGACCACTCTTGTAGTCACCTCCTGTGCCAATTTCTAACCCTATAAAAATCAAGCAATTACGCCACTTTTACGGAAGTGTGCGACGGCGGCCGCCCGCTTCCAGGGGCAGTCTTATGTCCTTGATTCAGGACGATGAGGGTGTGGGCGGTGCACGCGCGTTCGGGGCACCGCCAATTCGCGCGACATAGCACGCTCCGATATAATGGCGGTCCGCGGGTCACCGGATGCAGGCCCCGACTTCCCACCAGAAAACCACTACACGAATGGAGCCGGTCATGGCAGGCCAACCCGGATACCGCGCAGTCGCGGTGCGTCTTGCAGCCACGGCGAGTGCCGTCGCCTCGCTGATTGCGCCGACCCTGGTGCAGGCGCAGCAGCACCCGACGCCGAAGGCACAGGCGAACTGGGCGCTCGCGAGTCGCTTCCGCCCGGAAGCGCTGCGCCCCGTGATCCACACACAGACAGTGGCGGGCCGGTGGATCGGCAAGACGGACTCGTTGTGGTATACGTGGGGGGAACAGAGCGGCACCCGGTACATGCTGGTGACGCCGAAGACGAAGGCGAAGCGGCCGCTGTTCGATCACACGCAGTTCGCCGCGGACCTGTCGGCGCTGTCGCGCAAGGGCTACGAACCCGGCCGCCTGCCGAGCATGACGTTGAACTTCGAGGATGACGGCCGCTCGTTCTGGTTCCTGCTGGACAGTGCGAAGTACGTCTACAGCATGACCGCCGGCCGGCTCACGTCCCAAGGCAAACAGACCAAGGCGCAGATCCAGGAGGATCAACGCAGGGTTCGTCGCGGTGCCGCCGACTGGCGCGCGTACTCACCCGACAGCACTTCATTCGCATTCGCGCGCGACCACAACCTCTACTTCGTCGAGATGAAGGCGAGGCTGGATACGCTGTCGCAGTCGGACACCGTCAAGATCAGCAGTGACGGCGTCAAGTATCACAGCTTCGGCTGGCGTGACACTGCCGCCATTCAGATGCAGCAGAATGACGACGAGGACACGGGTGGCGGGACCGGCGGCGAAACGGGCCGGTCACGCGACATGCGTGTGCGCGCCAATGTCACCTGGTCGCCGGACTCGAAGGTATTCAGTGCGGTGCGCAGCGACGCGCGCAAGGTCGGCGAGCTATTCCTGGTGAATGTGCTCGCGGAACCACGGCCGAAGCTCGTCACCTACAAGTACGCCATGCCCGGCGAAGAGAACGTGGACCAGCAGGAGCTCTGGCTGTACCGCCGCGGCGGCGCAGCGGTGTCACCTGTCAATGTCGGGCGGTGGAAGGATCAGCGTCGGTTCAACATCCACTGGACGACGGGTTCCGACAGGCTTCGCATGGTCCGTCGCGACCGTCTCCAGCGGACCATGGAGCTGATCGAGGTGAACCTCGCCGACAACACCATCCGTTCGCTCCTGACTGAGCAGATCGAGAACAACTCACTCGAGCGTCAGAACGTGAT
>JBBSJG010000067.1:0-16653 GCA_038257485.1 Longimicrobiales bacterium
CGCGGGTGAGGGGTGAGTTGGGAGGGGGGGGCCGGGGGTGTTTGACGAATTAGGGAAATGGGACATGGGAAATGGGATGGAGGGATGGAGGGATGGAGGGTGTGCGGGCGTGTGTGAGCCTGGCCGCTTCAGGATCCCGGCGTCAGGCCAAGAAGCTTATCCAGGTTCGTGATCCCAACTTGCAGACGCGTTTCGGTCGATAACTGACTAAGGAAGAGCTGGACTCTGCGCGCGTTGGCAACGTCGCCGGAATCCGACCGACCGGCCGCGTCGGTGCCAATTAAAAAGCGGGTAGGCATGCGCTCGACAAGTTCCAGCCACTCCGGCCACACGGCCGTTTCATCACGGAATACAGTGTAGTCAGGAGACCGGGGGTGCCGAGACCATGTGCGGGCGCTCAACTCGTAGATAAGGTTTGGATGACTCTCAAGTAACCGCCGCGCCAGGAACAGCGGGGTGTACCCGCCGTGAGCCCAGATTACCGTGACGTCGCGATGGTCTCGGAGCATCGCCTCGAATTCGCGCAAGCGCGTGATTTCCGAGTGGATCAGGATCGGCAGACGGTGCTTCCTCGCGAGTCGGAAAAGAGAACGCATGGTGCGGCCGTTCGGATCGAAGTCGGCCTCTGGAAAGCCGGCGGCTGGGAAATGGCTCACCGAGATCTCGCCGATGCCGTAGAAGCCTCCCATCGACAACAGCGAATCGACGAGAGTGACCAATCGTTCGTCATCGGCTTCCCAGGTGGGTCGGAATTCACGATGCTCCGGGCTCACCGACAGGAACGGGAACACCCGGCCCGGCCAACGACGACCAGCCTCGAGCAACGATGAGTTGTCGACATCCCGACCCGCCAGCGCAACCGAGCGTGCGATACCGACCTCGTCCATGATGCGGACCCATGCCGCACCATTATTCAGATGGACGTGTGCATCTGAGTACCGCGGTGCGGTTTGCTGTGCGTCGCAAGGTAGCGTTGCAAGAAGGAGCAGTACGACAATACCACAGGAACTTCGCATCACGACCTACGAGTCAAGGGGACCAACGGTATCAACGATAGGACGCGATTCGTTGAGCTATCGTTGCATTTCATACTGGCCATACGCGCGAGCATCGCGGGGAAACTCGTTATCCCGGGCAGTGCGCAGGTGCAGTCGCGCGAGGGCCGGGAGGCAGCCGAGGACGAACCGGAAGGACGGCCGGTAATCGCTCCGCAGTGCCATCAGACGCCCGAGCGCGCGGCTCGGTCCATGACGCTGCTGGAAGAAGGCAACCTCCTCAGCAAGCGGTGCAGGCCGGGTGTGATAGCAGAAGTAGCAGTTGTGGACGGAGCGTTTGAGTGCATCCATGGCGTATCTGGTCGCTCCCGGAAGCGCCGGGTACACGACGGCACTAAACAGCACCTGATTGAACAGCCCGAAGAATGCCTTGACGACGTCAAGGCGGCGGATCGGCGGGAGCGGAACCTGCGCGAGCAGGTCCTCCCCCCACACCGTCACCCCCGACGCCACGATGCTTGGAATTGCGACGCGATCCACGAACCGGGCCTGTGCGGGTGGAATGTCGAGGATCCGTCCCGGGTCGCCGGACAGCAGGTCGGCACGCGTGCAGACAAAGAACGAACGGACGTTCGCCGTAACCCGGTCGGCAAACGCCTCCAACGCACCGGGCCGATGAGACCGGGGCTTAGCCAGGCCGTGTAGCGCCTCGAGTTCCGACACCGCGTCGCGCACGCTGCGCCGGTCCCCCGCGTTCACCCCGTCCCGAAGCACGAGCAGGAGGTCCACGTCCGAAACAGCCGCCGAGTAGCCGCCGGTTGCCGCACTGCCGAAGAGTACCACGCTGACCAGTGCTCCCCCGCGCGCGAGGCATGCGCGCACGACGTCCGAGAGGTATGCCTCGATGGGTTGCGAAGCCGGAGCCCCGGGGCCCCGTGTACCGGACCACCGGCCAGGTGCGGATCAATCATGCCGGACACCGGCCCTCACCCCACCGCACCCTCACCCCTCACCCCTCCAGCCCATTTCCCATTTCCCATTTCCCTTCTGCTACTTCGTCAAAAGCCCAGTCCCAATTTCATCCGATACCCTCGTCGCCGCATTCGTCAGCACGACCACACCCCTCTTGTTCGCCCTGTCGAACCCTATAAAGCTGGCATAGCCGCCGGTTCCGCCGTTATGCCATGTGATCGTGTGATCGCCGATCATCCGGGTGTGCCAGTTCAATCCGATGGACATCAGCGGTGATCCGGCCACAGCACGGGGCGCCGTTGCCAGCGTCAATGCCTTCGAAAGTGGACCTTGCGCTGCGAGGTTCGCGTCGATGAGGGTCATCATGTCGTTTACAGTGGACTTCAACCCGCCGGCGCCGGCCATCGTCGCCATGTCCCAGTTCGGCACGACGTCACCCCTTGCGTTGTGGCCGGGCGTCAGTCGATCGCGCATGGATGGTGTCAGTGTGATTGCCGTGCTGTGCATTGCGAGCGGAACGATCACCCGTTCCATCAACAGTGCCTCGTACGTCTTTCCCGCCCGGAGCGCCAGCACGTGGCCGAGCAAGCCCGCGCCGAGATTCGAATACTCGTAACGTTCGCCGATGTCGCGGGGCAGTGCATAGGACTTCAGAAAGTCGTACATGTTCTGCACGGTGTAGTCCGCGTACGGATTCGTGACATCCTTTGGCGCCATGTTGCCAGGCAGGCGTGGCAATCCCGACATGTGGGACGCCAGATCCGCGAGCGTGATCTCGCGACCGTTCCGCGTCGGCACCTTAACACCTTCAGGCAGATACTTCGCAACCGGATCGTCGAGCTTCACTTCGCCTCGTTGCACCATGTCCGCGAGCAACGTGCCCGTGAAGGCCTTGGTGATGGATCCGATCTCGAAGACACTGGCACCATCCAGTGGCCGGCCCGCGTTCTCCTCGCCAAACGAGATCACGCGGTGCCTGCCATTCTCCACGAGACCTACGACGATGCCCGTCGTCTTGCCGGACATCACGCGCTCCTGCAACATCGCGCGCACCACAGAATCCGTCGGGAACTGTGCGGACAACGGCGAGGTGGTGATGGCGGATGCCACCACCACTGCCAGGATTGCTGCGTGTCTGGTCATGCTGCAGAGATTCATCCGTCAGTTCTTTCGAGGTACGTCGTTCCAGTTCATGATCGAATTGAATACCATGTTGAACTCACCATGGTTCTGCCACCGATAGATCGGGTTGTTCGCGAACATGATCACCCGGCCGTTCCCCTTGAACGCACTGGGAATGTCGACTGCGAACGGCTTCTGTTTGATGCTGTCCGATCCCACGAACAGACCGCTCAAAACTGATGCTTCGCCGCCGACATACCTCGCCAGCACGTTGCCTTGGTTTGCAACGCCGACGCGGAAGACCTGTGACGCGCCGAATTTGATCGGGAAGATCTTCTTCTCATAGCCGTAGAAAACCGGATGGTCCGTGCGCGAGATCTCGGCCTGGATGAGTGGCTTCTGCGCGTTCATCCCCGTCGGTGTCTCGACATCCACAGTTCCCGCAAAGCCGAACTCGATCGGGAACCGCACGGCGTTCTGCGTGGCGATGATGGTACCACCCGATTCGAGGAATTTCTCGAATGCATCCACGCCCGCAGGACCGAAGCCACCACTCATATCTGCGGTCTCGCCGTACCCACCGAGGAACTTGTACTTGTCACTCTTCTGATACGGCTGCGGCCTCGCCGCAGGCGAGGCGAGCACATTGGTGCGCGTGATGCTCTGCGCGGCCAGGATGATCACGTCGTAATCATTCTGCAGGTTGCCCTTCGCGACGCGCTCCTTGTAGATGAGGTCGAACGGAATCCCGAACTGGTCAAATGCGTACCGATACCAGCCCAGCTCCTGCGTACCGGACCACTGTGAATAGATCGCGACCCGCGGGACATCACCTTCGTGCATCGGTACGGACGGCAAGGCGTCCATGGCTGTGGCGGTGAGACCCAGCGAGTCGGCAACTGTGCGAGCTGACGCGAGGTCTGCCGATGTGCCCGTGACGAGGAAGGAGCCGGCCGGGTAGCTGACACCGTCCGCCATGAATGACTGCTCGGCGACCTTCATCGCAATGTTCTTCAGGCGGTAGCGAAACGAGATCATGTTGGTCGAGCCGAAGTGCGCGACCGCAAGCGCGCCAGTGCCGTTGCCCGTCACCTTGCCACGGAATGCCGCCAGATGCACGGGCGTCGTCCTGGCATCCAGGATCGCCTTGTCCTTCACCTCTGTGAACGCCACGTCGAATGCATGGCCCATCGACCATCCGCTGTCGTCATATGTGGTGAGGGCAGGGTCCGGATAGTCCTGCTTCTCGAGCAGGTTCTTCGCGAGTCGGCCGTACGGCTGGTCGAGCTTGATCACATATGAACCCGCAGGGAACGTGTCGGCCGCGACCTTCATCTGCGCATTCAGTGTGCCGATCTCAATGCCCTGGGCGCGCAGGATATTGACCAGGCGAACGACGCGCGTCATGTCACGCTGCACCGGGAGGACATACCCGTACGGCGCCTGCGTGCGACCCAGTTCCATCGAGTTGCGTGTCTTGATGTAGAAGTTCTCGAGTACGAGGTTCGGGAACATCGATGTCAGCTGCAGCGACGACAATACACCGGTCTGCATGTAGTTGGTGTTATTGCGACGCGAGAACGTGGCGACCGCATTGGGCGGTACCGGAATACCGCGGTACCACTCGCGCGGCTGACCACCGCCGCGGCCTGTCGGGACGCGAGGTGCGGCTGCACCACCGGCGCGGCCGCCGGCTGGCGCGGTCGCGGCGGCAGTCACGCCAGGCGCGGCAGGCGTCGCGGCTCCCGCGCGACCGCCCGCAGCCGCTGCACCGCCTGCAGTGCCGCTGCCACCCGCGCGACCGGCTGCAGCCGTCGAATCCGGCGCGTCACGACCCGACTGCGTCTCGTACATTTTCATCATGCCGTTGTGGTTGTACGCGACCGAACCGAGGTAGCCGGGCGACCAGCCGTCCATGAATGCGTGCGTATACACACCCGGCATGCCGTATTTCGTCAGCTGCGCCAGCTCGAAGCTTGCGTACAGCTGAAGCTCACCGAACAGGATGGGATCGAGATTCGGATTCTGTGGCGGCCCGCCGCTGTAGGTATAGAGGAGCGACAGCGACTCATGCAGGTCGTGCATGATCGGCGGGTGTGCGGTGTAATACCAATCGGTGATCGCACGCATCGACATCTGCGACAGGTTGATGTCGCGATTGTTGTCGTGATACACGTACTTCCCCCAGTACGGCACGCTGCCGATCCCGGGCGCGCCAGCACGTCCGCCACCACCACCGGCCGCGCCGCCTGCTGCACCCGCTGCGCCGCCTGCTGCTGCACGCCCGCTCACGGCGGAGTCGCCCGTTGCTGCTGTGCTCGGCGCTGCCGTCTGCGTCTGTGCTGCGACCTCGAGGCCGCGGTAGAACCAGTCCACATTGCGGTCGCGGCCGTCCGGCTCCGCCGCGGGTGTTACCGAGACGATCACATTGCTGCGAACCTGTGTGATGAGAGGTGATGTCTCCGTCGCCAGTCGGTAGACGAGCTCCATGAGCATCTCGGACGGGCCCGTCTCACCGCTGTGGAGGCCGCCGATCAGATGGTAGTGCGGTTTCGTTGTGTTGATCAGTTCCTTGATTTCGGCATCGGAGCGTCCGCGAGGGTCCGCGATCTTTGCGAGGTTGGCGCGGTTCGTCGCGAGATTGCGGATGTTCTCCTCCGATGACACCCACACCACGACGAGTTCACGGCCTTCGTCGGACCGCCCGATGGTCTCGATATGCACGCGAGGCGACGCGGCGGCGAGCGCGCGGTAGTACTTCAGGATGTCTGCGTAGTACGTCAGTGTCTTCGGCGCACCGATGTGGTAGCCAAGCACGTCGAATGGCGTCGGGATGCCGGCAACCTTTGGCAGGTGGTCCACGAGCGGGCTGCCATACCGGGGCTCGCTCGTCCACTTCGCATACGCCTTCGCAAATTCAGCGTCCTGCTGCTGCTTCGGGTCGCGCGTCTCGGTGACCATCTGCTGTGCTGCTGCCGGGCCCGCGAACGACAGCGAGGTCACACCCATCATCAGCGAAAAGGCGATACGAATGCGTCCGACGTTCATCCAACGTCTCCTTGTGCGGATTGCGCCTGGCAGGAAGATCCTACAATACCTCGCGCCGGTGGGATCGGCCAGTTCGGACGACCGTGCGAGCGTCTGGACACAGGGCGAGGCCTTCCACACATTCGACCCTCTCAACAACCACCGGAGCCTCGAATGAATCGGACGATCCCGATCGCGCTGACGGCACTGCTCGCCGCCGCCATGCCACGCCCGGCCCAGACCCAGACACCGCCGCCTCGCCCTGCCGCCCCGGTTCCGGCCGACGGTGTAGCTGCGGGGATCGTCGTGCCGATCCAGGTGCTCGGCGATCCCGCGATACGGTTTTCGCTCGTGATTCTCGGCGACGGATACACTGCGTCCGAGATGGGGAAGTTCCGCGCACATGTCGAGAAGCACCTCAACATCATGTGGAGCCTCGAGCCGTTCCGGAGCTATCGCAACTACATCAATGTGTATGCGGTCGAGGTGGCGTCGCCGCAGTCCGGCATCACATGCGACCCGACACACCGGGAGCAGCGATCGACCGCGATCGCGTTGTACTTCGACGGCGGCTGCACGGACCTTAATGCGCGCGGCGTCCTCGTCAATCAGGCGGCCGCTCGCCGTTTCGCCAGCCTGGCCACACCTGCGTTCGACCAGGTGCTCGTCATTGCGAACAGCGACACGTACGGCGGCATTGGCGGCGGTATCGCGACGACGACCGGTGGCAACACGCTGAGCCCGTACATCACGCCGCACGAGCTCGGCCATTCGCTCGGCCGGCTGCAGGACGAATACACCTACAGCGCGCGCGGCGTAATGGGTCCCGCGTATACCGGGACTGAGCCAACGTCCGTACAGCACACGATCCTCACCGAAACCGACATGCGTGCGCAACAGAAAAAGTGGTGGCGTTGGATGGGCGAGCCGAGTGAGGCAGGCGGGACGATCGGTCTGTACGAGGGCGGGCAGTCCCGCGTCTCCGGGATCTGGCGGCCGAGCAGGCACTCGATGATGATTTCGCTGGGATACTATTTCGACCAGGTCAGCCGCGAACGCCTCACGCAGCGAATCTCGGAACAGGTCGAACTGATATCCGCGTCGTCACCAGTGAGCGCAGGCGTCGACGCGTCCACGATCCTATGGGTCGAAACCGCACACCCGGACAAACACGACCTCGTCGTGACGTGGAAGCTGGACGGGACAATCGTCCCGGCAACTGCCAATCGCAGAAGCCTCGATCTCTCGCTCCTTCCCATGTCGGGCGGTCGGCACACGGTTACGGCGACAGTCGTCGATCCGACGTCGTTCGTGCGCGACCCGGTGATGCGCGACACCTCATTCACCGCGACACGCACGTGGAATGTCGTTGCTGCAACACGGCCGACTCGCCGCACCGTCCGCGGCGATCCGGTCGCCGCTGACATCACCGCTTCGACACAGACCGCGCGGCCCGTGAGCGGCACGGACGTCGTGTTTGTCGAAACGACGCATCCCGACGACCGGGTGCCCGCCGTCGCATGGTCCATCGATGGCCGTACCGCACCCGCAGCCGAAAGCGGCACCGTCTTTCACCTCGCACAAGCCGGCCTCACGAGTGGGACGCACACGCTCACCGCGACGGTTGACGGGCGTGCGACCCGCACCTGGACCATCGACAACACCGCACCCACTGTCGCCTACACGCTCGGCGGCGCCGTTACGCCCGCGACCGACGCCGACGGCACGCGCCACTATACCGCAATCGACAGCTTCACCATGAAGCTCGAGCCGCGTGACGACATGCCCGGCTATGTGGTTGCCGAGTTCCGCGTCAACGGCGACGGCTGGCACCACTACTACGGCTGGCCCGACGCACCGCCGGGCGATCCGTTCCGCTTCACACCCCGGGGGACCCCCATCAAGGAACTCGTCTACGGCAGCCTGAGCGCCGAAGGGCTGTCACCCCAGCCTTGGGAGGCCCGCCTGCCGGGCTGGGGCACCCACGTGATCGAGTACCGCGCCCGGGACGCGGCGGGCAATGTTGGCGAGGCGTCGAAGTTCCGCGTGACCCTTCAACCATCGTCGAAATAGACGGATTCAACGAACCACGCACTCGGCGCGTCTATACATTGTCCCGCCGCGGTGCGGCAGGCTTCGCCCCTTCCTGGAAGGGGTTCACCAACGGGGGCGGACCGCTCCCACTTCAAGAGGTCAATCGATGAAGCGTAGCGTAACAGCCGCATTGGGCGCCGCAGCCATGGTCCTCTGGGCCTCGGCCGCATCCGCGCAGACCATGTTCGACGGCAAGTGGGCGATGGACATGGAAAAGACTGCTGCATCCAACCCGGCAATGCAGGGTGGCGGCGGCGGTGGTGGTGGTGGTGGTGGTGGTGGTGGCGGCGGTCGTATGGGCGGCGGCATGGGTGGCGGCGCAATGACGATCACGGTCGTCGACAACGTTCTCAATGTCACGCGCACGACGCCGAACGGCGACATGACGACGTCGTACAAGCTGGATGACAGCGAGCAGACGATCGCACAGGGCCAGATGGAGATGAAGGCGAAGGCCAAGTGGGATTCGGACAAGTCGAAGGTCCTGGTTGCGACCACACGTCTGGGCCGCGACGGCACGCCGATGACGACGAAGGCCGAGTACTCCATCGACGGCGACTTCCTCGTGATCAGCACGACCCGTCCGGGCCGTGATGGTGGCGAGATGACGACCAGGATGTTCTACAAGAAGGCCAGCTGATCCATCAGCCGGTCGGATGACGCGGCGGCCGGGGATCAACCCGGCCGCCGTTTCTTTTTGTATGCGACGGCAGGACTCTTGCCCAACTGCTTCGCACACAATCTGAAGGAAGGCAGACCATGAACATGAAACGCAACATCGTCGCGCTTGCAGCGGCTGCATTGATGATCGCATGTGGAGATTCCGACCCGGTCAAGGTCGTCCAAGTCGAAGTACGTGGAACGTACGACCTGACCGTGCTGAAGTTCGATCCGCAGGGCGTGCTGCCCGAGACCGATCTCAAGACGCGCATCATCGGAACCATCCCCCGGCTCACACTGGCGAACAGCGGTCAGGCACAGTTGGTCTTCCAGGATCCGGAAACGGGATTGATTACACTGTCGAATGCCACATATAGTGTTACAACGGGTGGCGATGTGAAGTTGGACTTCGGATCCACGAATTCGCTCTATGCGAAGACACTGCTTTCCCGCAACATGACGTTCGACTACACCGAGGCGACCCGCACACTGACATTCTCGGGCACATCACCGGATGGCGTGACGCGCGCAAGACTGATCCAGCTCGTTCCGGAATTCAGGGACGAACAGTTGCTCGATCCGGTGCCGGGCACACTGACCGTGACATTCAAGGCGGCGCAGTAGACTGCGGACGAGCTACGCTTTCTTTCTCGTGGCAGTGAACGGACGCGTCGATACTGCAACGCCATCGCCTTCATTCGTGATCGTCTGCGCGCCCTCGAGTTTGTCGCCTTCAAGCTTGATCGCATAGGTCGACATCAGGCGAATCGTTTCTTCCTCGGATGCCGGTGCGGCGGTAATGGCTGCCGGGAAGGCGGCGGCCAGCATGATCCTCTTCAGTGTGCGCATCGTAGTCTCCGCGGTTGAATGCATGGGTGCGGCAGATTGGATGCCGGCGGGACCGGCCAGGGTTTTGCCTGACCCGCCGCGCTTCGTATGCAGTTTTCACGCGAAGTGCGCGAAGGTACGGAAAGCTATGGATGGATGTGGGCCCATCGGTTCACACCATCCACAACTTTCCGTACACCCTGGCGCACTCAGCGTGAAACCGCCGTTCTTTAGCTACTGAGGTATGGAAATCATGATGCCGTACGGCTTCACCGCGTTCGCTACGGACGATGCCCGTCGCAGGAACGCGTTCGCATCACTGATCGCTTTCGGGAGTGATGTCCGCACGTCTGCATATTGTCGCAACACTACGTCGCTCGGCATCTCCCAGATGCCCGAGATCGCATTCTTCAGTGTGGAAGTGCGGCCCAGCACGTTCGCCATGCTAGCCGCAGCATTGCCGGCACCGCCTCCTCCACCAGCGCCGCCACCAGGTGCAGCGCCCGCAACGGGTGCGATACCCGCGTTGGCCGCAACGCCGAACCGCGCACGCAGCTGATCGAACTCGGCGCGCAACTCGTCATAGTCCCGTTTCACATCGGCCGGCAGGGAAGCTGTCGTCTTCACCTTCTCGTCGGCAGCGATCAGCTGCGGGTTCAGTGTGACCAGTTTTGCCATGACCGCGGTGCCCCGCCGTTGCAGGTCGTGCAGATCCATGACGACATCGTTGTATCGGCTGCGGTCGGCCACCGTCATCTGCACTGCGGGATCCGCGATAATGCGCATTGGTTTGGTGTCGACGACCTTGCCATCGATGATGAGCGCGACGTTGTATGTCCCGGGCATCACGTGCGGACCGGCCGCTGCCCCACCACCGCCGAAGCCGACCTGCGGCGCTGCGGTGACGGCAGTCGTTGTCGACGGAGTTGTCGCTGGCGCCGCCGGCGTCGTGGGAGCCGCGGCCATCCCAGCGGGAGGCGTTGCAACCGTGCCGCCGACGCATGGGTTCGCCGCCATGTATCCTGGCGCCGGAATGGCTGTGGGTACGCCCGGGATGTTGGCGCGCGCGCCCTGTCCACGTCCGCCTCCTGCCGCGGCACCACCTGCACCCTGCCCGCGTCCGCCGGCAGCTGCAGCACCGGGCGGTGTCGGAATCGGGTCGACCCGCATGTCCCAGCAGGCCGTCTGCACACCGGCCGTCTTGCGTGACGCCGCGAGATACAGTTCACGCATGGTCGTACCGCGCGCGTCCGTGATCCGCAGGCGAGCGTCTCCGGTGATCGGCTTGTTCACATGATACGAGATCACTGCATCCGCAGGTGGGTTCTCGCCGAGGAAGTATGCGTGACCCCAGAACTCGTCGTTGCGATCGTCCTTCGGCTTCCATTGCAGTGCACTCGGAATGGCGTAGAGCTTCGCATCCGCCGACGCGGCCTGCGCCGCCGTGTATTCCTGGATCGGCTCGAGATGATCCAGGATCCACAGTGCACGGCCGTGTGTTGCGACGATCATCGCATTGTCGCGAGGGTGCAGCGTGATCTCGTCGACGCGCACGGTCGGCAGATTCGCTTTGAGGCGACGCCACGTCCGGCCGCGATCCAGCGTCAGCATGATGCCGGTTTCCGTACCGGCATACAGTACATCGGGATTGCGCTGATCCTCGGTCATCGTCTTGACGACCTGGCCGACGAGGCCGCCCGTGATCGAGCGGAACGTCGCACCGCCGTCACTGCTCGCCCACATGTACGTGTTGTAGTCATTGACGCGATGGTTGTCCACGGACACATAGATGGTTGCCGCATCGAATCTCGATGCCACCACCTCCGACACGTAGCCGCCCGCCGGGAATCCCGGTAGCCGTGACGTGACATCTGTCCAGGTTCTGCCGCCGTCACGCGACATGCTGACGACGCCGTCATCGCTTCCCGTCAGGTACACGCCCGCCTGCTTCGGTGACTCCGCGATCTGGACAAGTGTGCCCCATGAGACGATGCCGTCATTGCGCGCGATCGTGATGTCCGTGTTCTTCACGCCCATCGTCAAAATCTCGTCGCGCTTCGGATCCGTGGTGAGGTCCGCACTGAGCGCGGTCCACGAGTCCCCGCGGTCCGTCGACTTGTAGAGCCGGTTCGCGCCCACGAGGAGCACGCCCGGATCGTGCGGTGAAAAAATCATCGGCGTGTCCCACTGGAACCGAATCGGCGGCGCCGCCGCACCGGCCGCCAGAGCCGGCAGGATGTTGGCGACACTCGGACGGATCTGCTTGGATTCACCCGTCACCTTGTTGCGACGGATGATGTTGCCGTCCTGCGACTCCGTGTAGATGATGCGCGAGTCGCGCAAGTCTGGAATCGCGACAAAGCCGTCGCCACCCAGGATCTGGAACCACTCGTGCGACATGATGCCACGACCGAAGCGCGATGCACTCGGTCCGCACCAGTTGTAATTGTCCTGCATACCGCCGCACACATTGAACGGCTTCTCCATGTCGTAGCTCGCGTGATAGAACAGCCCGGCCGGAATGTTGTCGAAGAATTGCCACGTCTTGCTCATGTCGTACGACATTGCGATGCCGCCGTCGTTTCCGATCAGGATGTGATCCGGATTCTTCGGGTTCACCCACATGGCATGCACATCGTCGTGCGTCGCCATTGCAGCATCCGTGGCGAATGACTTGCCCCCATCGATCGACATCTGCAGACCGACACCGCCCATGTACAGGCGGTCCGCATTCGTCGGATCGACCAGTACGTGGCTGAAGTACATCGGACGAGGATTGTTCGGGCTCACCTTCGTCCACGTCGTACCGCCGTCATCGGAGCGATACACACCCGTGGCACTCGCGTTCGCGCCGCCGGCCGTGTCCGGCGCAGCCGTGACCGTCGGTGCCTCGATCGATGCATACACGATGTTGCTGTTGCCGCGGAACGCATCCATGCCGATGCGGCCGAGCGGACCCGAGGGCAGGCCGCCGCCCGAAAGACGCGTCCAGCTGTCGCCGCCATTCGTCGACTTCCAGATCCCGCTGCCCGGACCACCGCCATTCATGCAGCACGCCGTGCGACGACGCTGATACGTGGATGCGAACAGCAGCTTCGGATCCGATGCCGACATGACGAGATCATTCGCGCCCGTCTCCGCGTCGACAGCGAGCACCTGCTTCCACGTCTTGCCACCGTCCGTCGTCTTGTAGATGCCTCGCTCACCGCCGGCTCCGAACAGCGGACCGGTCGCGGCGACAAGCACGATGTCATTGTTCGTCGGATCAATGACAATGCGATTGATGTGCTTCGATTCCGCGAGCCCCATGTGCGTGAATGTCTTGCCGCCATCCGCCGACTTGTAGACGCCGTCGCCCCATGACGTGCTCTGACGATTGTTCGATTCGCCCGTCCCCACCCAGATCAGCTCAGGGTTCGTTTGCGACATGGTCACGTCGCCGATCGAGATCAGACCCTGGTCCTGGAACAGCGGTGTAAACGTGGTGCCATTGTTCGTCGTCTTCCACAGTCCGCCGTGTGCAGTGCCGACGTAAAACGTCGCCGGGTTCGATTCGTGCACAGCCAGGTCGGCCACGCGGCCCGACATGATGGTTGGCCCGATCGATCGGAAGTGCAGCTTCTCGAACTCCTGCGCGACCGGCACTGTCGGCGCCTGCGCCGATACGCCGAAAGCGGATACGGCCTGGAGAGGAGCGATGGCTGCTGTGCAGACCAACAGGGAGAGAACATGACGCGACGGACCTGCCATGACCGGGCCTCCGGGAACGCGAAGGGAATGCTGTGCTGTGATTCACGGCATAGTAACGTGGCGGACGGTACGGCGGCTATGTTGCCGGATCATTCAACCCGTTCAGGAGATGCCACACCGTGATATCACCCATGCGACGTTCGACTCTTGCAGCCGTGCTCTGCGGCCTGCCATTCGCCGCCGCGTGCGGAAGCGCAATGTCAGGAACACACGCCGACATTTCCGCCAATGCGGACGCCTCCGCCACACTCATCAATGCCCAGGGCGCCACCATCGGTACCGCGTGGTTCACGGCACGGCCGGACGGGTCCATCACCATCGACATCGCGGCGAACGGGATGCCTCCGGGGAACCACGGGATTCATCTTCACGCGATCGGCTCCTGCGACGCGCCCGCCTTCGAGAGCGCGGGCGGACACTTCAATCCGACCGCACGGCAGCACGGCCTCGAAAATCCCGCCGGACCGCACGGCGGCGACCTCGAGAACATCCTCGCCACCTCCGGCGGCCACGTCAGTGCGAGGAGCACCACCAGCCGGGCGACCTTGGGCGCCGGGTCCGCTTCCATCCTCGACGCCGATGGGACCGCCATCGTGATCCACGCCACCGCCGACGACAACCGCACGGACCCGTCTGGCAACAGCGGGGCTAGGATTGCGTGCGGCGTCATCAAGGCCAGGTCATAGCACGCCATAAGTGACGAGGCCGGCTACAATGTACCCGGCGTCGCCCTGCCTCCTCCACGGAAGCCTGCGGCGTCGGCCGCTTTAACGCCTTGCCGCACAACGGTTTATTCGCCTCAGCGGGACGCCGCGACCGCAGGACCGGCACTTGCCCTATACCTCGTACGCGCGCCACCACGCGGCGCTCCGTTTCGCCCGTACGCTCAAGTCGAATGTGAGGTCGCATGTTCAAACGCCTTCTCGTCCTCGCCCTCGTCGGCGCTGCCGGCTTCGCCGCCTGGCAGGCGGGACACCCCGCGCCGGTCGCAGCAGGAGACGCCACCGGCGTCGAATACAACGCTGAAACCTTCGGCGGGCGCCTCAAACTCAAGGTCGGCACCATCGTGACCTCCGTCGCCGGCGGCCAGATCCGCGCCTCCGTCGCAAAAACCGAACGGGACCTCGCCCGCCTGAAGCCCGTCATCAAGCGAACCCGCGGACCCGGCCAGCGCCGCGCCCTCGCGGTCGCAAAGAAAGTCACGGTCCTCGACAGCCTGGCCCTCGCAAGCCTCGACGCCGCACATCCCATGATTGCCCTCCGGCAGACCATGGACGCCCGCGGATTCATCGGCCTCATCCGGCAGGACATCGCCGAAGAGGTCGCAGCGAGATAGCCGGCTCCGCGAATCCGCTACGACCCCAGTGAGCCGGGCGCAGACGCGCTCCCTAGTCGGACGACCCAGGATACGCCACGGCGCATGGCTCCTGGCGAGGACCTGCATCATCACAGACTGCATACGTCGCATTGCCGTACATCGTCACACCTGCGTGCACGCCCTGCGCATTCAATACGTAGAACTGGATATTGAAATTCGGCAGACCGCGCGCGTTGAGCAGTCGCTTCTCGACCGTGTTCTTCGCAATGCGCCGGCATGCCTCGATGCCGGCATCCTTCGGCGCCATCCCGCGGCGCATGTTCTCCACGCACAGATACGACAACAGGCCGTACAGATTTGCTTCGCCGCGACCCGTCGATCCCGCGGCACCGACATCATTGTCGACATACAACCCTGCACCGAGGATCGGTGAGTCACCCACACGGCCGGGAATCTTCCAGGCCAGACCACTCGTGGTCGTGACACCGCAGATGTCGCCACGCGCATTGATGCCCTCGCAATTGATCGTGCCGTAATAGTGCAGGGGATCGATGAGCCCCTCCTTCACCATTTCCAGCCCGATGCGTTTGCCCTCCATCACGCGCATCTTCGGATCGAGCCAGTGTTCGGGGTCCAGACGGCGGCGCCACTCCAGCCAAAGCCGACGCGACTCCGGTGTATTGAGATCGGACTCGATGCTGAAACCCATGTCCCGCGCGAACTGCTGCGCGCCCGCGCCGACGAGCAGGTGGTGGTCAGTATTATCCATCACCGCCTTCGCCACCTTCGCAGGCGTTCGCACGCCCTCAAGACACGCGACCGCGCCGGCCTGCCGTTTCGGACCGTGCATCACGGAAGCATCGAGCTGGACCACGCCATCCGCATTCGGCAGCCCGCCGTACCCCACGCTCGTGTCCTTCGGATCCAGCTCGACAATCGTCACACCTGCCACCAGCGCATCCAGCACGTCGGTACCGCTCGCTATCATTTCGAACGCGAGCTGAACGCATGTCTTGCCGTCCGAATTCCTCGACGTATGACCGTTGCCGGACGCGATCACCACCGGCTTCACCGCACCGCGACGAAGGATCGTCGGGGCTTCCGGCGACAGCGCGGCCGCCGAGGCTGCCGCGACCGCAGACGGAACCGCCATCCCCGTCGCGGCAAGGGCAGTGGTACGGACGAAGGCGCGGCGATTCAAGGCGTCCGACATTGACAGGCTCCATTTGATGGGGGATTAGAACGCCATAGTACGGTCGCCGATGGGCCCGCCGCCATGCCACCCGCCGCCGGAAACGAAAATGGCCCCTCCGACTCATGCCGGAGGGGCCACTGCTTTCCTGGAAGTCCGTCCCGCCCAGGCCTACTGGTACTGAATGTACAGCGGCGTCGGCTGCAGCTTCAGGATATCCGCGGGCTTCATGATCGGATCGCCCTTCTTCGTGTCATTGTGATAGAAGAGCTTGAAGCCTGTGTACTGGACCGGCTCCTTCACGATGTAATCGCGGTACGAGTCACGCTTCAGCCACGGCGCGCCCCAACCGTCCATGTGCATGACAACCTGGACTTCCGGACGCAGCGTGATATTCGCGGAATTCGTCACCATGTTCCGGGTGAAGCGGTGAATCGTCAGCACCTTCGGCGGCAGGTTGTGCTTGCGGACCAGTTCCGCCAGATAGCCCGTCACGTAGTTGATGTCGGCCGCACTCATGGTACCGATCTTGGCCCCGGGGCGTACACCCTCCTGCATGTAGAACTCCGGGTCCACCCCGAGATGCACATCCGGTCGCGTCAGGAACTTCTCGAACTTCGGCAGCAGCTCGCGGATGTCGCTGTGGCCGACCTGAATGTCGATGAACAAAATCCCGTTCTTTTCCTTCGCCCAAC
>JBBSJG010000068.1:0-16559 GCA_038257485.1 Longimicrobiales bacterium
AACGCCCAGGGAGTCCGAGCCGTCCCCTGAAACACCGATCGTGGCGGTACCGAGCGTTCGAGAAAATGCCCGTCGGGCCGCGTTCGAGAACGAGCTCCGGATCATGTCGCAGCTTGCAACGGGAATGGTGGTCGACAGCGGCCGTCCTGCGCTGGAAGAGCGTCCGGTGGACCTGAGCGAAAGTGCACTGGAGCGGATGCGACGGGATGCCCGTTACCGCCTGCCTCGCACCCAGGTCCGCGAGTTGCTTGACGAGTTCTGCTCGGAAGCGGATGCCGGCGGCGAGCTGCGACGTGTATCGCCTCGCACCATGGTGATCGTCGCGCATCAGGACGACGAGACGATCGGTATCGGCGGTCAGATCAACCGCATGGACAATGTGACTGTCGTGCACGTCACGAACGGCGCACCCGGCAATGCGGACCATGCCGCGCGCTACGGCTTCAGTCATCCCGATGACTATGCGGCAGCCCGGCGTCGCGAAGCGATGGAGGCGCTGCTGCTGGCCGGCGTTCCCGCGGAACGCATGCTGTGTCTTGGAATCCCGGACGGCGAGGTCGAGCATCACATGGTGGACCTGTCGTATCGGATTGCCGAGCTGATCGAGAGTCTGCAGCCGGAGATCGTAGTGACGCATCCGTACGAAGGTGGGCATACCGACCACGACGCGATTTCATTTGCCGTGCAGCTTGCCTGCGGCGTATTGCGACGCGAGGGCGTGTCACCGCCGGCCATCCTGGAGCTCACATCGTATCACAATAGCCGCGGCCAGCGCGTGGTGCTGGACTTCCTGCCATTCGGACCGCGCGACGATGTCCGCACATTCCTGTTGCCGGAAGATCTGCAGGCAATCAAGACGCGGATGTACGACTGTTTCACCTCCCAGGCCGTGTGTCTGTCGCAGTTCCCGACGGAGCTTGAACGATTCCGTCCCGCACCGCGCTACAACTACACGGAGGCGCCGCACGCGGGACCGCTCGACTATGAGCGTCTCAGCAAGCGGCTGTCGGGTGAGGTGTGGCGAGGCCGCGCGCAGGCAGCGCTTGAGCGGCTGCGGTCGGACGTGGGCAGCTCGGTCGCCGTCGCATAGGCTGTCAGTCGCGGCACGCGGCGGTCGCGCAACAAAGAGAAAGGCCGCCGGAGCATCGAGCTCCGGCGGCCTTCTTCACGTCCGTCATGGACGTCACGCCCGCCAGAAGATCCGGCGTCGCGTGAACTCGCGTGTAATGAGGCCAACGATCAGCATCATGATCACGCTGCGGATGAAGGATGTCGTGGGCGACCCCAGCATCCAGCTGCGCGCCGGAGGGATCATCTCGAGCAGCGAGTTCATGAAAACCGAGAACAGGATGTAGCAGAGCATCGGGTTCTGTCCTACGTCGGTCAGGAACTGCAGGGAGCGACTCGCCTTGAGCAGGTCGGTAATGATCGTAGCGGCGTTGAGGAGCAGCATGCTGACCCCCGCCATGGTGAAGAAATAGCTCAGGTTGTCCGGCACTTTGCGCATGCCGCCGAACAGTGGCTCCGTTGCCATACCCAGCATGAGCCACACAGTGCTCCAGACGAACAGCTGTCGTATGAGCCGTTCCGTCGGCGTGCTCGTGCGCCATGCGAGTGCGAGAGCGACAGCGGACAGGACGGCCAGTGCGATGGTCGTTTCCATCACTGCGCGGTGGTACATGCCGACGACAACGATCGGCGTTGCAGCGAGGGCGAGCAGTGTCAGTGCGATGCCACGCCACGCGAGCCATGCGACGGCGCCCGAGGCACTGTCGGGCGAATCGGGCGTGTTCATCCAGCGCAGGATCATGTCGCCCGCGATGGTGCCGGGGATTACGACGCACAGCAGGACGAGCGCGCTGTTCTCGAACAGGAACGGCAGCGGGGATGAATACCAGAACCGCTGGATCGCGCTGCCATCCTGGTGCGATGCCAGAAACAGTGCCGTGACAACGCCGAGTACTGCGAGTCGGGCGGGAATGCTGTTGCGCGTGAAGTACCAGATGGTCCAGCCAGTGACGGCGGCGAAGCCGAGCTCCGAGATAATCTCGTCCACGCGCGAGAATTTGAAGGTCTCACCGTAGAGGAGCGGGGACAACGCGAGAAACAGAATCGCAGCCACCCACGCAAAGGCCTGGATCCGCGCAAAGCGGTCCTGGTTCCAGTCCTTCCGTGGTCGCGTGAACACGAAGAACGTGATGAAGAAGCCGAGGATCGCCAGGGCGCGGCCGGTCTGTGTGTAGCCGATGAAGTATGTATTGGAGTGGCCGATGAGCAACGCGAACGCGAACAGCATGAAGCCGCGGCGCAGTGCAGCGCCGATGATCGAGAATTCGGTTGCACCTCGTGCAACTCTGCGGGCGAGCGTGATGGGGACCGCGGCCGCCATGGAAAACAGGAATGCACCGTATGTAACGTCACGCCAGCTGATGCCCGCAAGATCCACGAAACCATGGCCCGGCGGCGGGAACTGCCGGTGATACATCCATGTCGCGAAGACTTCCGGCTGAATTGCGAAGCCGAGCGTCATGGACAGAAGGAACAGGCCACGCAGTGCGTCGAGGGCACCCGCACGCTTGCCGAGCGCCGTAGTCAGCGAAGGATCATTGAAGACAACCGGCACGTGCGCTTCCGCATCGCCGTGGTACAGCGACGACGGCTTCCCGGGTGGTTCCCACTGCCCGTATACGGATGTCTGCGGATAAGGCGACGGCTGGTGGATGATGATCGGCTTCGGGGTCGCAGTATGGCCGTCACTCTTTTTCCTGCTGCTCATGCGGCCACCATCACCGGTTCGTTGTTGAGTTCGATTCCGGTTGTAAACTGGATCGCGAGGGATGTCTCGATTGCGCGCGAGAAACGCACCGTCCCCCGGCCGGCGATCGTCGTGCCGTCTACCTCGTATTCGACCTCGGTGCCCGGCGGAATCGGCTGATCGCCGACAATGCGCGCACCACGGTCGCTCAGCTCCTCCAGCATGAACAGCGCGCCGACATCCGTGCTCGTGCCGCCCTTGCTCATGTAGCGCAAACGAACCGGCAGCTGAACGAGGCGGCGCCCACCCGACCGCGTACTACGCATCAACTCCCGCGTGCGCGTGACGATGTCGATGTTCTGGCGGTAACGCTGACGCCACATCGGCATCGCGTGATGCGTGCAGTGGATCTCGATCGCATCCCGCACCTCGATCGGCAGGTCACCGAAACGGACACCGTGCATATACGTCGGACCGTACGGCGTTGCCTGCTCCTTCACATGCATCACGACTCCCGTCGTCGCAACCCTATTGCCCGCGAGCGGCAACTCGATATCGACGGTCGTGCCTTCCGCAACGGCGACTGTGGAACGGAACCCCAGACCCAGCGGATTCAGATCCGTCGTGAGCGCGCGCAGACTGCCATCGTCGAGCGTCGACTCCGGTACAAGTCCGTCGATCGCCTCGCCCCGTGATCGCACGGCGATCGGCAGCCGCTCGAGAAAGCGATGGTCCTCCCGCTGTTGGCGCATCATCAGCGTGTGGCGTACCACGTGATAGGCGAAGTAGCAGTTCCACAGGGCCCACAGCGTGTTCATCCAGAACGCCATCGAACCCCAGCCTCGCGTCGCGTAATTGACCCAGCCGTACTTGTGCGCGAATGTCGCCCAGATCGGCGCCGCCAGTGACAGTACCAGCAGTACCACCTGAGGCAGATACGTCTTGAGCGGCACACCGCTCATTCCCTTCGGCGTGACATTGAACTTGAGCGGCTTCTTCGTGAAGAGCGCCGTGATCGTCATCATGTACGTGTAAAACCGGACCATGGTGTAGCGTTCGCTGATGAACAGATAGCCCGTGCCGCGCGACAACAGCTCGAATGCGGCCACCACCAGAATGAGATACGGCACCAGGCGGATCAGGAAGTCTTCCTGGTTGCCCGCAATCGGCATGATGCCGGTAAAGAGGTACAGCAGCGGCATCAGGTAGAAAACCGATTTCTGCCATCCCTCGAAGTAGCACGTGCTGCCCGCGAAGTAGCACAGGCGCTGCTGCAGCGTGAGTCCCGACGCGGTCAGCGGCTTCAGTTTCCGGATCACCTGCATCGCACCCTGACCCCAGCGAAGACGCTGCACGTGATACGCATCCGCCGCCGCCGGCGACAGGCCGTACGCCAGCGTTTCCCGATGGTACGCCGTCTTCCACCCGCGGCGGTGCAGCTGGATCGTCGTTTCCATGTCCTCGATGATCGTCTGGGACTGGAACCCGCCGATCGACGCCATCGCACTGCGACGCAGAATGCCGCAGCTGCCACAGAAGAACGAAGCGTTGTATTGGTCACGTCCGGGTTGGATCAGGGAATAGAAGATCCGGTTCTCCTCCCACAGACGCCTACCCTCGTCGTTCACAACATGCGTGAACGAGTCCGTGTTGTAGAAATCCTGCGGCGACTGCACCAGCGCAATCTCGGGATCATTGAAGTAGCCCAGCATCCGGTCCAGGATGTTCGGCAGCGGCACGTGGTCCGCGTCCAACTGCAGAATGAACTCACCGCCCGTGATCGCGAGCGCGTGATTGAGGTTTCCCGCCTTCGCGTGCTCATTCGTCGCCCGGCGGATGTACCCGATTCCCAACTCGGCACACATCGCCTGGACTTCATCGCGCTTACCGTCATCGAGAAGGTAGGTGCGGTGCGGATATCGAACTGCCCTGGCTCCGATAGCCGTGCGCCGCAGAATCTCGAGCGGCTCGTTGTAGCACGTGATGTACACATCGACGGCACGGTCACTGAGCGGTAGACCGGGCTCGCGCTCCGGCAGCCGCCAGGTAATGAAAACGAACAAGCACATATTGAGGTACGCCCACGTCTCCGCAACCAGCAGGACGATGGACGCGACGATGTCGCGAGGGTCCGGATTCAGTGTGTACGTCCACCGCCAGTATAGCCAGTAAGCGCCATACAGGAGCGCTGCGATCGCGACGATGTGGATGAGGCGCTCGTGCCACACCGGCATCGGCTGAATGTCGATGAAGCCACGGGGGATGGCTTCCGCATCACCGTGCTCGGGGGAGGTCGAGCTCTCGGTCTGGGTCATGGTGCTACTCCGGGGCCTGCCGTGTATCCGGACGCCCATTCGCGCGGCAACGCGCCACGTCAAGGCGAATCCTGCCCGGCGGTTTGCCAAAAACGTGCCGTGAATGGGCCTGAAGCTTGCACTTTGCAGGTTGAAACGGACTTCACGGAAGAGAAGGCAATGCAGATTGGACGTGTGACAATGCGGAATATCACGGCAGCGGCAACGGTCGCGGTGCTGATTGGTGGCGTGGCGTTCTTTCCGCGACCTGCGGATCGTTCAGCGGAGCGGCTGGCGGATCGTCCATCGGAGCGGTCGGCGAGTGCGTCGCGTGCGACGGATCTGAGTGCGGAAGACCAGGAGTTCTACCAGAACGCAGCGACCGCGGCGTGGAAGTACATGGATACGAACTACCAGCCGGCGACCGGTTTCGTGAATGGGAGTCCGGATTGGCATTACACGACCACCTGGGATGTGGGCGCCCAGTTGCTCGCGTTCCTGGCTGCGAGGGATGTCGGACTGATTACCACGGAGGACTTCCAGCGCCGCTCCCTGAAGACGATGGCGACCATGGAGAAGGCAGCGTTGTACGATGGCGCCGCGTACAACAAGACGTTGTCTGCGACGGATGGCTCGCCGGGCGACGGCAATCGTGGTGCGACGGGCTGGTCGGCCACGGATCTTGGTCGTCTGCTGGTTGCATTGAAGGTCCTGAGCACGCGTGACCCGAGTCTGGCGCCTGCCGCGGAGCGTGTGGTGAAGCGGATCGATTTCTCGCAGGTGGTACAAGGCGGCTACATGTACGGCCGCATGAAGGGATCGAACGGCAAGCCGTGGTCGTTCCAGGAGGGTCGTATCGGGTACGAGCAGTATTCAGCGCAGGGTTTCGCCCTGTGGGGTGCTGATGTGAAGAAGGCACTGGCCGTGGCGACGAACGCGTATCCCGTGGACGTCCTTGGCGTTTCGTTGCCCGGTGACAAGCGCAAGCTGGATCGTCTGCTGAGCGAACCGTTCATTCTGCTGGGTCTGGAGCTCGGTTTCCCGCCGGACATGAAGGCATTGGCGGAGTCGATGCTGAAGGTGCAGCAGGCGAGGTATGAGAAGACGGGCAAGATCACGATGGTGAGCGAAGACGCCGTCAGCGTGGCGCCGCACTACTTCTACTACTATTCCGTGCTGGCGAATGGCAAGCCGTTCGTGATCGACATCGTGACGCCTGGCAAAACGCTGGACAATCCTCGGTGGGTGAGCACCAAGGCAGCGTTCGGCTGGCATGTTCTGATGAAGAACGACTATACGCAGAAGGCGATCGACCTGGTCAGCCAGGCCCACACGACGGACCGCGGGTGGGCGTCGGGCATCTTCGAGTCGAATGGCAAGTCGACTGCGACGTTCGACATCAACACGTCGGCAGTGGTTCTCGAAGCGGCAGCGTACAAGCTGCGCGGCAGTAAGCCGTTGATCACGCCATAGCTCAGGAGCTTCGACAGGCCGGACCGGTCGACGAAAAAGGGGCCCCTCCGCGACGCGCGGCGGGGTCTTTTTGTGCGACTTCGTAAGGGCATCGGGTGCGCCCTCGCCTTCCCACCGGGCGAGTCGCGTCCCATTTTCGAACAGCGTTCACGCGACCGGCCCTCACACAGGAGCGTCCATGGCGGAGCAGGCCAGGCGGATACTGATCGCGGATGACCAGGCGGATGTTCTGGCGGCATTGCGGCTGCTGCTGAAGCCGGAGGGGTTCACGATCGAAACCGCGTCATCGCCGGCGGGGGTGATGGAAGCAGTGGAGTCTCGCGAGTTCGATGCGCCGATGACGACCTGGCGAGAGGCCTCGGCATCATTGCGGGCAGGTCGGACTCCCTGTCGCGGTTCATGCAATCCTACGCACAGCTGGCCCGGCTGCCCGCACCGCGTCTCGCGCCGATGGACGTGGGCGCCTGGGTGCACCGCACAGCGCGGCTCGAGACTCGCCTCGATGTGCGCGTGAACGAAGGCCCGGCCGTCTCGATCCGCGCGGACGCCGATCAACTGGATCAGCTGTTGATCAACCTCGTGCGCAATGCCGTAGATGCATCGCTCCAGACGGGCGGCGGTGTGTCCATCGGGTGGACTACCTCGGAGGGCAGCGTGGAAGTGTCCGTTGTCGATGAAGGCGAAGGCCTCGCCGATACAGGCAACCTGTTCGTTCCGTTCTTTACGACAAAACCGCATGGCTCCGGGATCGGTCTGGCACTCAGCAGGCAGATCAGCGAAGCGCATGGTGGCACCCTCACGCTCGAGAACCGATCGACAGCGCTTGGGGTGGATGCGCGGCTCCGCCTGCCGCTGCGCACCAATGGAGACGGGAGCCACTAATGGGCAAGGAAGCACGCGTCATCGCCGAAGTCGCCGACTGGTCGGGCGAGGGAAAACTCCTGCTGGAGACGGACGAACTGATCTTCCGCGGCGCACGCAGGCTCGCGATTCCACTGGCATCGATTACGAGTGTGTCATCCGAGGAGGGTTGGCTCACAGTGATCACGGCCGATGGCGAAGCGCGCTTCGATATCGGCGTCGCATTCGTGGAAAGCTGGGTACATGCGATCATGAACCCGCGAACGTTGATCGACAAGCTGGATGTGAAACCGACATCGCGCGTGCTGGTCGTGTCGTCTGACGGAGCGTCGGACGACTTCATCGAGTTCGTCCGTGACGTGGATGCGCGCGCCCACATGACGGTGATCGAAAGCAGTGGTGCCGAAGGCGACTGCGATACCGCCGAATTCGATGTCGCGTTCCTGCTTGCGGATGAGCCGTCCGCGCTCGATTCCATCGGCTCCATCCGGCGCCGGATCCGGTCGACGGGTGGCATATGGGTGTTGCATCCTCGGGGTCGTCGCGATCTCAGCCATGACGCCATCATGCAGCATGGCCGACCTGCGGGCCTGGTAGACGTGAAGAGCGCCCGGTTCAGCGGGACACATGGTGCGCTCAAGCTCATGGTCCCTCGGGCGCAGCGTTGAGGTCGAGCGGGTTTTCAAACCCGACCGCATCGGTCGGCATCCAAGATGTGACCCGGACCAGCGACATGGTGCCTGAAACGATACCGACCTCCGACAGAGCAGCGCTCCTGACGATCTCCAGACAGGCACCCGTGGTGCCGCAGGAGATCGTGCGACGCGCGCAGGCGGGCGACCGCGAAGCGTTCGACGAGCTGTACCGCTGTGCGGTAGGGCGGGTATACGCCGTGTGCTTCCGAATGGCGGGCGACGCGCAATCGGCCGAGCGGCTGACGCAGGACGCATTCGTGCGCGCGTGGGTACGTCTCGAATCGTTCCGCGGTGAAAGTGCATTCACCTCGTGGCTGCATCGCCTCACAGTGAACGTGGTGCTGGAAGACCGCCGCTCAACAGGGCGACGGGAGATGCGCGTCGAGAATGTCGAGGACCCGGGTTTGTACGAGCGGGGGACGCCCGCGCCGATGGTTGGCGAGGCCGTGGACCTCGAGCGCGCCATCGCACGCCTGCCTCGCGGCGCGCGGACGGTTCTCGTTCTGTTCGATGTCGAAGGGTACAGTCAGGAAGAAATAGCCCGGCTCACGGGTACTGCCGTGGGGACGGTGAAAGCGCAGCTTCACCGGGCGAGAAAGCTGCTGCGGGAGATGTTGAACCGATGAACGAGCATGTGCGGGAAGACCGCCTTCATGATTATGTGGACGACCTGTTGTGCCGCGAAGAACGCATCGAGGTCGAACTTCACCTGAACGGCTGCGAGCAGTGCCGCTCCGAGGTCGCGGCATTGCGTGACCTCGTCTCGTCACTGCACGGTGTGCCGGAATCCATCGAACCGTCGAGCGACCTGCTTGCCGGCATCCACGCCCGTCTGGACGAGATGGCGGAGCCGATACACTCGCCCGCAGTGCGCACGCTCAGCGGTCGCACCCTGCATTCCATGCGCGGACCCCTTGCCGCAGCCGCGGTCCTCCTCGTCGCACTCTCCGCGATCCTGACGGCGACCATCGTAAGACGCCCTGCGCCAGACGCTGACACCAGGACGACATCCAACAGATCAACGGATTCGAATGTCGGAAGTATTCGGCTCGCAGGCAGTCAGCATGACGCGGTCGAGAAGCAGTACAGGGATGCGACTTCGGAGCTGGAAGCGCAGCTCGCGGCGCAACGCGAGTTCCTGTCGGCCGAGACGGTGCAGCTCGTCGAGGAGAACCTGCGCGTGATCGACACGGCGCTGTCGGAAGCGCGCACGGCATTGCAGGACGACCCGGGCAACCCGATGCTTTCGGATCTCGTGCGGTCCGCCTACGAGCAGAAGCTCGACCTGCTGCGCAATGCGACGGCTGTGCGAGGTGACACATGAACATGACACGATTCGAAACGCTGCGTCACACCGCTATCGCCGTGCTGTCCGGCGTAACGATCCTTGCAGCGGCATCGCTCCTCTCGCCGGTGCACGCGCAGAAAAAGGTGAGTCATCGTTTCGCCGCACCCGCCCAGGGGTTCGTCAGGATCTACAACATCGTCGGAACGGTGCGCGTCACGGGGTGGGAGCATGACAGTGTCGCAGTCATCGGGACGGCGATGATCGGGCCGAATGAGGGTTTCATCCTGCACCGCGGTCCGGACGGCACGAAGCTGGGCGTGTGGGACGAATCGCTGGATGCGAGCAAGCCATCACACCTCGAGGTTTTCGTTCCGACGAAGAGCGCGCTGTGGGTGAAGACGGGCAGTGCAGACGTGACCGTAATCAATGTCACGGGCAGCGTCGATGTCTCGTCGACAACAGGAAGGGTAGACATCGGCGGCTCGCCGCGGGACGTGGTGGCGGAGTCGATGGGGGGTGACATCTACCTCAACGTAAATACGCGATCCGCCAGGGCGAAGACTGCGGGCAGCGATATCCGTCTGCGGGGCACCATGACGGACGTGATCGCGAGCACCGTGAGTGGCAACCTGATCGTGGAGAGCGGTGTGTATGATCGGGCGAGGCTCGAGTCTGTGGACGGCGATGTGCGCTATTTCGGTCCGATCGGACGCAGTGCGTCGCTCGATCTCGTGAACCACAGCGGCACGGTCGAGCTGAACATCCCGCAGGCGACATGGGCGGACATCTCGATCGACACGTATCAGGGAACAGTAGAGCAGGAGTTCGGCGCGCTCAAGGAGTTCAACAGCAAAGTGAAGGCGAAGCGCTATTCACTCACGCTCGGCAAGGGCGGCGCGCAGGTCAACATCCGGACGTTCAAGGGCGGCATCTTCATCCGTCGCAAGGGATGAAGACCGGACGTCCGAAGGTCGAGTCGGCAGCCAGAGCGAAAAGCTCGAGCCGCGACTCGCACCGCTGTCGAGCGACAGGTCGCCGCCGAGAAGACGGGCGATACGACGGCTGATCGCGAGGCGGAAACCGGGCGTGGAATTCGTCGATTCGGCCCGCGCGACCTCTTCGAACACGAGGTCGCGATCCGCCACACCGGGCCCCTCGTCGGTGACTGTGACGCAGACCCACTGCTGCGGGTCCTCCGACCGTCGCCCGGCGCGTACTTTCGCCGCAACATGGACCGCCCCGCCGGCGCTCGAATACTTCACTGCGTTTGAAAGCAGCGTATCGAGGATGCGGCGCATCAGGTCGACATCCGTGTCGATGATGGGAAGACCTTCCTGCAGGTCCAGTACAAAGTGTATACCGCTCGTGCCATTCGACAACTCGTAGTCACGGACGATTCCCCGCAACACTCTGACAGGGTCGGTCGCCGCACTTGACACCTGCAGACGCCCCGTCTCCACCCTGCCAAGGTCGATCAGCTCCGCGAGCAGGCGCAGCGCGACTTCGATATTCCGCTGACTCGCGCCGATATACTCACCCTGCCGAGGTGTCATCTCGGATTCCGTCGCTATCAGCTTCACATACTCGCCCGCAGCACCGAGCGTGTTCCTGAGGTACAGCACGAGCCCATTGAGCAGACGGAACCGGCGTTCGATAGCAGTTGACGTAGCCATCTCGAGCTCACGCACCAGTGACAGGTTTCGCAACGCAGATGCAGCGAGCGTAGTCAACAGTTCGATCTGGCCAGGCCGGTTCGGACTCAGCATCACGGCGTGCGGCGTGCCGGTGCAGGCAATGAGGCCGACCAGGTCGCCATTGATGTGGAGCGGGAATGTCAGCGCGTCCGCGAAGTCCGCAGCGCGACCCGGCGACCCGGGCGGCGGCGCGTCAGCGCCGCGCGATGCCACGACTTCCGTTACGCCACGCAGCATGTCGTGGTGCTCGATCCAGGCCGAGCCCGAGCCCGTCACCTGCGCGATTGCGCCGACGATCTGGATCAGCATCGAGGCATCTGTCGACGACGCAATCTGCGTCGCCTGAAACGGTCCGGTCTCCTGAATTGTGTTCATCGCCTCACTCAGATGACGCGTGCGCCCGCGTTTATAGCATCTCGCATACCGTATCCCCGGCGCCGGATTGAGTGTGCGACGGCGGTCCACCGAGCCGGTGGAAACCGTTGTCCCAGCGGGGTTCTCG
The DNA here is from genome assembly GCA_038257485.1 of Longimicrobiales bacterium. GTDB lineage: Bacteria > Gemmatimonadota > Gemmatimonadetes > Longimicrobiales > RSA9 > DASUXU01. The sequence goes on from JBBSJG010000068.1 coordinate 11,563, forward strand.
AATCATCAGTCATATATCCGGCGGCGGCCACTCCGAGATCGACGACATGAAATTCATTTACAAAATGTCGGGTGTGCGCAGAAAGTGTGCATGATTAACGGATGTGTATCCGTGGTGCGATTCAAACCGGATGGCGGCGGTGGGCGTCTCAGAGTTGCGCCGGAGACACCGGCCGTCACACGACGAATATGGAGAGAACGAAATGCTGACACGAAGGCTGATGATCGCCGCAGCGCTACTCGCCGGCACTGCCACCGCCGGCAACGCAGGCCCGCCGTGGATCTCGATAGAGTTCCCTGCAAACCCGCATCACGCATCCACACGCAATGCTTCGTTCCTGATCCACGCGTACCACCACAGCAACGGGATCCTGTCGAAGATCGATGCGACTGCGATTGGTATGGTGGATGGGAAGCGGAGGACCATGCAGCTCGACGTGCGGTCGACTGCGACGGACGGGTTGTATGCGCTGCGCACGCCGCTCCCGAAGGACGGCACATGGGTACTGTCGCTGACGATGCGGGATGGTGATGCACCCGCAACGGCGCTCGTCACCGTGGACCGGCGTGGGACGATCTCGAAGGTGACCGTGCCCAGCACGACGTCGAAAGATGGTTGGGTCGTGCCGCGCGCGGTCACGCAGAAAGACATCGAGGGCGCACTGCAGGAAGCTCTGATCGCGGATGCTGCGTCATCGCGCAAGAATCTCGCGCGCAAGGCGGCGATCAGCGCGCCGCTCGGTCTCCTGCTCGCGGCGGCGGCGCTCCGCCGCCGTCGGCGGAGCGGAACGCTATTGCCTGACGTGCTGCGCTAGTTGCCGCCGCCGACCGGCGAGCCGAGCGGTACGACAGGTGTGCCGAGCGGCTTGCCCAAGGGGCGGGGACCCGTGTTCAGGTCGAGGCCCGGGAGCGACATGTTGTTCACGACATAACGACCGGCAACGTCTACGCGCACATTCGGCAGTGTCCTCGTCGACTCGAAAAAATCGTATGCCGGCTTCAGCGAGTTCCAGAATGCGACGAGCTGCGGGTTCCTGCTGAACACGCGCGAAAGCTCGGCGAGATCTTCCGTGCCGAGCCGTGCTGGATAGATGTCGATCGGAATGCGCTGCTGCCCGGCCGCGCGCGCTTCAACCGCGATCCAGTACAGCTGCTTGATCCCTTCATCCGTCAGCGCGAGGCAGCCGACGGAATTGCAGCCACCGTGCAGAAAAATGTCGCCGCCCAGGTCCGGTTGCGTACTCGTGAGCTGGTCCGCGCGGTTCGGATAGTCGACATGCAGCGACAGGTGGTAGTCACTCGACGGGTTGAACCAGTCGATGCTGTAGAACCCTTCCGGTACCTGATTGTCACCCCTCGCCCGCTTCGGACCCAGCTCGCCAGACTGCGCGCACACCTCGTACGTCCGCAACAGCGAATACGACGTGTCCCCCTGCGGCCTCACCCACAGCTCCAGCGCGTGCTCCCGCTTGAACACACGCAGATAGATGTCCGCCGCCGGATAGCGTAGGCCACGGTCGCGAAACAGCTTCTTGATGCCGTACCGAACTTCCATGCGCGCGTCGCGAACACGGTCGTACTGCAGCTGCGTCAACGTGAACCGCGACCCCGTCGCCATCGGCGCCGCAGGCACTTCGAACGCAACCGTCCTCGCCGATTCTACCGGCAACGTCACCGGCGTACCTAGCTGCGCCTGCGCAATCGATGCACACGCCGTCAACAGCAATGAAAATCCCAACGAACGCTTCATGAAGCCGCGGTGTTCAGCCATAATCTCGACTGTGTTCTGGTATTCAAGGGAGGATTCATCGTATTCTACCCCAGAATTCAATTTGGTTCAACGGGAATGCTCATGAAAAACACGACCCGCCTCGCGCGAGCAGGCATGACCTGCGCCGCCGCCGTCGCATTCGTCCCAATCCTCTGCACGCTCATCACCGCGCAATCCGCCCTCGCGCAGAGCCGCGCCACGGTCACAGTGCTGGTACCGGATGCCGTCTTTGACGGCGCCGACGGGACTGTGAAGAAGGGGCTCGCAGTCGTGGTCGCGGGGGACCGCATTGTCGGGATCGAACCATCGAACAACAGCTGGCGTGATGCGCGGGTCATCCGACTGACGGGCCTGACCCTGATGCCGGGCATGATCGAAGGCCACACACACATGTTCCTGCACCCCTACAACGAGGCTGCATGGAACGATCAGGTGCTCATCGAGTCACTCGCAGAGCGAACGGTGCGAGCAGCCGCACACGCGCGCGCCGAACTGATGGCCGGGGTCACGACCGCGCGCGACCTCGGCACGGAAGGCGCCGGCTATGCCGATGTCGGACTGCGTCAGGCCATCGATCGCGGCGTTACGCCCGGGCCGAGACTGCTCGTCTCCACCCGCGCCATTGTCGCCACCGGCAGCTATGCGCCGAAAGGCTTCGCCCCGGAGTGGCAGGTGCCACAGGGTGCCGAGGAGGCATCCGGCCTCGATGAAGTAACCCGTGTGGTCCGGAGCCAGATCGGACACGGAGCCGACCTCATCAAGGTGTACGCCGATTATGGGTGGGCTCCCGGTGAACCGCCCCGCCCAACCTTCACCCAGGAAGAACTCACCAGAATGGTGCAGGTCGCAAACAGCGCGGGCAGGCCTGTCGTCGCTCATGCATCAACCCCGGAAGGCATGCGCAGGGCCATCCTCGCCGGCGTCTCCACCATCGAACATGGCGACGGCGGGACCGCGGAAATCTGGACCCTCATGAAGCAGCACGATGTCGCATTGTGCCCGACAATCGCGGCCGGCTGGTCCATCGCGACCTACGCCGGGTGGCAACCCGGCACGACCCCCGAGCCTCGTCGCGTTACCGCCAAACGCGAAACTGTACGGGCCGCAATCGCAGCAGGCGTTCCCATCTGCATGGGCGGCGATGTCGGCGTCTTCACCCATGGCAACAACGCCCTCGAGATGGAACTCCTCGCCGGCGCAGGCATGTCTGCGCGGGATCTGCTCCTGGCCGCGACCTCGGGCAATGCGAAGCATCTCGACGTGCCCGATCGAGGTACCATCCGGTCAGGCCTCCTCGCAGATCTGATCGCCGTTGAAGGCGACCCACTTGCAGACCTGTCCGCCTTGCGGCGGGTTCGGTTCGTGATGAAGGGCGGCGCGGTGATGCTTGGCGAGAGCATGCTGCCCCCAAAATGATTCATCTGCGGGCGGCGGTCGGCAACGTTGTCGTTGACTTCATGGCCGGACGGGTGGCAAACTAAGCCCTCCCCATGCAGCAACCTCGTCCGGTGTCCATGCCAGAAGTAATCACCTCCGCGGATTGGCCGCTGACGGCCGACCGCGCCCGAACCCTCCTGCTTGATCGGGAGTCTGACGAAGCGTTGCATCGCGCCACCCGTCTTGCGGGGTTGGCACTCCGTGCGCCGACCGCATTGCTGGGGGTGGTGGAGGGAGATCGTCTTCATCTGGCGAGTCATGCAGGACTGCCCGCGCCGTGGTCCCACCGTGGATACCTTCCATTACGGTCTTCATTCGCTCCTCTCCTCATCCGTTCACGACATGCGGTTGCGGTGGACAACGTTGTGTCATCGCCCATCACGCGCGATGCGGATCCGCTCGAGAACTATGAGCGAGGCTCGTTCTGCGGTGTCGGTGTGCGCATCGCGGATGAGGTCATTGGCGTCCTGTGCGTGACGGACGTGGCCGCGCGTCACTGGACACTGGATGAGGTGAGTCTGCTACGGGATATCGCTGCGACAGTCGAGCGCGACCTGGAGCTCTTCGCGGGTCGCGAAGGCGGGACACATCCGCAGAACGAACTGCGCGAGAAGGAAGCCCGATATCGTGCGATGTTCGAGGACAATACGAGCGCGATCTTCATGACGGCGCGGGATGGCACGATCGTCGAAGTGAACCGTGCTACGCTCGACCTGTTTGCTATTACGACGGATGACGCGCAGACGTTCAAGGTGTCGGACATCTATGCGAATGCGAGCGACCGTCGTCATTTCATGGAGCAGATCGAGGTGACGGGAGCGGTCACGGATTTCGAGGTGAAACTTCGTCGCAAGGATCTAACGGTTCTCGACTGTGTGATCAATGCGACGGCGAGGCGTTCGCGGGCTGGTGACATCATCGGGTACCAGGGCACGGTGCGGGATATCACGGAGCAGAAGCGCGCGCAGCAGAAGCTGGTGGACAGCGCGTTCCAGGATCCACTGACGCACCTGCCCAATCGTGCAGTGTTCACGGACCGCCTGGAGCGGCTACTCAAGCACTCGAAGCGCCGTGCGGGTTATCGTTTCGCCGTTCTGTTCGTGGATCTCGACCTTTTCAAAAGTGTGAATGACACGTTCGGTCATCACGCGGGTGACATGTTGTTGACGACGGTGGCGAGGCGTCTGGAGAAGTGCGTCCGCCAGGAGGACACCGTCGCGCGCATCGGTGGTGACGAGTTCGCAGTGCTGCTCGATGCGGTGAGCGATGTGGGTGGAGTGACGATTGTCGCGGACCGCATCCTGGAAGAGCTGCAGCAGCCGATCACTGTGGACGGTCGTGATATCACGACGAGTGCGAGCCTGGGAATCGCGCTCAGCATGACGGGCTACGACAATCCCGAAGACCTGGTGCGCGACGCGGACGCTGCGATGTACCGTGCGAAGGCGACGGGCCGCGGTGCGTATGCCGTGTTCGACACCGACATGTACAGCCGTGCGCGGGCGCAGCTGGAGCTCGAGAGCGAGTTGCGCGACGCCATGAAGACCAATCAGCTCGCACTGCAATACCACCCGGTCGTGGCGCTTGAGGACGGGGGCGTGACGGGTATGGAGGCATTGATCCGGTGGGACCATCCGGAGCGGGGCATTCTCCTGCCGGGCGAGTTCATGCCCCTCGCGGAGTCTACCGGCCTGATTGTCGAAATCGGATGGTGGGTCCTGCGTGAGGCGTGCAGGCAGCTGCGGTCCTGGCAGCTCGAGTTCCCGCGGGCCGCATTCCGCCTGACCATG
>JBBSJG010000069.1:0-16532 GCA_038257485.1 Longimicrobiales bacterium
GTCTGGAGCGGGAGTTTGGCGAAATAGACGAGGGCGGGGACGATGATGAGCCCACCGCCGATGCCGAAGAATCCGGAGAGGACTCCGGCGGCGAGGCCGATGGCGATGAAGATTGCGATCACGAGAGCCCCCTGCTGCGAAGAAGGTTGGAATCAGCCCCGTGCGGGCTCGATTTCGATATTGCGCCACCGTCCTGCTCGGAAGAGGAGCACACTGAGGATGGCGCGCGTGGAATGACCGAGCAGGATGGCGAAGAAGATGTTCATGGCGGAAAGTCCGCGGGTAGCGTCGAGGATCGCGCAGAATCCCAGTGGCAGGACGAACTGCGAGATGAGTGTGATATGCAGCGGTCCGCGCGTGTCACCGGAGCCCTGGAGCGCGCCGGTGTAGGCGAGTGCGACGGTGATGAAGAGGCCGGAGACGCTGAGAACACGCAGGAGTTGCACGCCGAGGACCATGACGGCTTCGTCGTGCACGCCGAAGCCTGCGAGCAGGAGGCGAGGAATCGTGAGGAACAGCAGGCCCATCGCACCGGCGAGCGAGACACCGATCCATGATGCGACATGGACGGCATGGACTGCGCGCTCGGGCTTCTTCGCGCCGAGATTCTGCCCGACGACGGCGGCGGTAGCGCCCATGATCCCGACGGACGCGAAGGTCACGAAGGAGAAGAGCTGTGAGTAGCCGATGGCCCATGCGGCCTGTGCCTCTGCGCTCTGCTCGAGCGAGCCGACGAAGCGCAGCATGAGTACACCGCCGATGTTCATTGCAACGCCCTGCACGCCAGTCGGGAGTCCGAACCGGAACAGTGCGCGGACGACAACCCAGTCTGGTCGCCGGCTGGTGAGCTCACGGAAGCTGATGACCCATTTGTCTCCCCAGAGCTTGTAGAACGCGTATCCGCTGACGCAGAAGCCGGCGAGGACGGTTCCTACGGCGGCCCCCTTTGTTCCGAGCGCAGGAATCGGCCCGATCCCGGCGATGAAGATGAAGTTGAATGCGATGTTGAGGACTGTGAGTGCGATTCCGAGTCGCAGGGGTGTGCGTGCGTCGCCTGCGGAGCGCAGTGCGCCGCCAAGCATGAAGAACACGAGCATGCCGAAGCTGAAGACGAACATGATTCGGAGGTATGGCAATGCCTCGGCGCGCACTTCCGGTGCTGCGTTCACGAGTCCCAGGAGGGACGGCGCGAGGAAGTACCCGATTGGCGCGAGCACACCGATGGAAAGCGCAGCAGCGGTGATAAAGGACTGGTAAACCGTGTGATTGACCTTGTCATCGTCGCCAGCACCGACGAACCGCGCGACCAGGATGCCCATGCCGGTGAAGAGGGACGAGATGAAGACGACGACGACGAGAAAGATCTGCCAGGAGACACCGATGGCAGCATTGCCGGCGTGACCGACCATGTTACCGACCAGGACGTGGTCGACGATCCCCTGGGCGCCGCCTATCATATTCTGCAGCATGGTCGGCCATGCGAGGTTCCAGACGGCAGTGGGGATGGGTCCTTCGACGATGGAACGATCGAATCTGGAAACGCGGGCCACGTGATGTTCCTGCCAGGCGACGGTGATGGTTCCGTCCAACGTACAGCAGGCGGGGACGTGGCGATACAGGAACCCCGGTGGCTTGACCGGGCTGTCTCGGTCAGGGATGTTGGTGTCGCATCCGGCAGTCCCGTGTCATGAACAAGGCAGAAACGCACATGCTGATTTTTCTGGTTGCCGCTGGTGGCGCACTCGGCTCCGTAGCGAGGTACGGCATCGGGGACTGGGTGCACCATGGGGTGGCGGGCGCCTTCCCGTTCGGCACGCTGATCGTCAATGTCGCGGGATCCTTCCTCCTGGGGTTTCTGTACGGCCTGGCCGGCGGCGAGTCACCGAGCGAGCGTTGGCGCGCATTCGGCGGGATCGGGTTCTGCGGCGGGTTCACCACATTCAGCACATTCAGCCTCGACACGGTCCGCATGCTGGAGCGCGGTGAGTTCGGCGCCGCCGGCCTGAGCACCGCGGCAAACGTATCGCTCAGCATCGTGGCGCTCTTCGCGGGCATGTCCCTTGCCGCTGCACTGCGCCGTTAACCCGGCATGGAAGACTGAATGAAATTCTTCACATCACAGATGCTCGGTTTCATGCAGGGCGCCGGGGTGCGGCGCAACATGCGGATGCTGAGGCGTTTTACGGCCGCGCTCGTTGCGATGATCGTGGTCTACAGTGTCATGTTCCACTACATCATGGCTGCGGAAGGCGAGACGAGTCACTCGTGGATCACCGGGTTCTACTGGACACTCACGGTGATGTCCACACTCGGCTTCGGCGACATCACGTTCCACAGCGACCTCGGGCGCGCGTTCTCGATCCTCGTCATGCTGTCCGGCGTGCTGTTCCTCCTCATTGTGATGCCCTTCACATTCATCCAGTTCTTCTACGCGCCGTGGCTGGAAGCGCAGCAACAGTTGCGCGCGCCCCGGTCGGTACCTGCAGGCACGACGGGTCATGTGATCCTCACGCACTACGAGCCTGTCACCATCTCACTCGTGAATCGGTTGCGCGATCACGGACGTCCCTACTTCGTGGTGGAACCCGACCTCATGCGCGCGCTCGAACTGCACGACCAAGGTGTATCCGTGGTCACCGGTGCGCGAGACGATGTCAATCTGTATCGGCTCCTGCGTGCCGAGCACGCAGCCATGGTTGTTGCCTCGGGCGATGACTACATGAACACCAACATCGCGTTTACTGTCCGCGAACTCACGGCAACGGTGCCGGTCGTCGCATTCGCACGCGCGCCGCAGTCGGTGGATGTGCTCGAGCTTGCCGGTGCCGCACACGTTCTCCGGTTAACCGACATGCTCGGCCGATCCCTCGCCCGTCGCGCCCTCGCCGGCGACGTCAGGGCCAGTGTGATCGGTACATTCGGCGAGCTCATTATCGCCGAAGCACCAGTGCTCGGAACACCGATTGTCGGGCGAACTGTGGGTGAGGGATGGCTCAAGGAAATGACGGGCCTGACGATTGTCGGCGCATGGGAACGCGGAACGTTCACGGTTCCCGGACCGGATACCGTGATCCAGGCGAACATGGTGCTGGTGCTGGCAGGGTCTGAGGAACAACTCGTGCGATTCGAGGAGCTCACTGCGATCTACTTGCCGGCGGATGCGCCGGTGCTGATCCTCGGTGGTGGGCGGGTCGGTCGAACGGTCGCTGACGAACTGAAGCAGCGGGGGATCGAGTATCGGATCGTCGAAAAGGACACGTCACGCGTGCGCGATCCTGAAACGTATGTGACCGGCGACGCTTCGGACCTGGACACGCTCCAGACGGCGGGCATCCAGCGGGCGCCGGCGGCGATCATTACGACATCGGATGATGCTACGAACATCTACCTGACGATCTACTGCCGGCGGTTACGCCCAGACATGCAGATCATCAGCCGATCCACGCTGGACGTCAATGTATCGACACTCCACCGCGCCGGCGCGGACTTCGTGATGTCCTACGCATCCATGGGTGCGAATGCGGTGTTCAATATCCTGGAGAAAGATGACATCGTAATGGTCGCGGAGGGGCTGGACGTGTTCCGCATTACGATTCCGCCCGGACTGGTCGGCAAGACACTCGCGAGTTCGAACATCAGGGAGACAACGGGAGTCAGCGTGATCGCTGTCGCAGACCACGGCAACGTTGAGATCAATCCTGACGTGAACTCGCCGCTGCCAGGGCCGCCGGCCGAACTGATCCTGGTCGGTACAACGGAGAACGAGCGAAGCTTCGTCAGTCGCTATTCGAAGCCGTAGCGCGCAGCATGATGTAGAGCTCCGACTGGATCCGCCATTCCCCGCCCACACTGCGCCACATGACGAGATACGTGCCGTGCGAACTCTGCACGTTGCCGTCCTCGCCATACCTCCAGGTCCACTGGCCATGCTCCGCCGCAAGTCCGCCCACCACGCCGATCTCGATCGACGTGGTATCTCGATGGCCGCCGTGAAACGCGGGATCCGCGAACATCGAGACGAATCGCTTGACGTGACGACTTCGATCATTCGACAAGACTTCCCCGCTGCCTGCCGTGATGTGAACGTCGGGCAGCCAGACTTTTGCGAACGGCGCAGTACTGCGCTCGGCAATCGCCTGGTTCAGGGCATCGCGCACCGCGCGGATGCGCGCGGCTTCCGCGTTCATGCCTGCTCCATCGCCGCCGGCACCTCGACCGTGAACGTGCTGCCTTCCCCCACAACCGACGTCACCGTGATCGTGCCGTGCATCTGCTCCATGATGGCACGAGAGATCGCGAGGCCGAGTCCGGTCCCGCCTTTCCTCCGCTGGTCGGAGCTGTCGGCCTGCGAGAACTTGTCGAACAGGCGGGGAAGGAAGGATGGTGGAATGCCGGCCCCCTGGTCTGTCACGGCGATGCCCACGCCCGACGCGGCGCGGGTCACTGTGATCGTAACCAGTGCGTCGCGGTCCGAGAATTTCGCCGCATTCGACAGCAGGTTCATCAACACCTGAACCAGACGCTGCCCTTCAACACCCGCAACCACGTCTGCATCACCCAGAATCTCGTAGTGCGTGCCGTACTCACGCGCGTATGGCTGTGTTCCTTCGACGGCCTGCTGGACGAGTGGCATGACGGGCTGGGTGCGAATGTCGAACTCCATCTGGCCGGCCTCGATCTTCTCGATATCGAGAAGGTCGTTGATCAGCAGCACAAGTCGCTCGCTGTTTCTCGCGGCCACGTCCAGCATCCGCTGTGCCCGGTCCGGCATCGCGCCCGCAGCGCCACTCGCAAGCAGGCCGATCGAGCCGCGGATGGACGTCAACGGCGTGCGCAGCTCATGACTCACAGTCGAAACAAACTGGTCCTTGAGAGCATCCACTCTCCGCCGTTCAGTAATGTCGGCAGCGACTGCGACGAACCCCGTTAGGTTGTCATCGGCATCCCGAACCGGGCTGAGCGACACGAGCACCGGCAGCCGCGATCCATCCCTGCGCACCCACGTCCACTCCCGCTCCTCCGTGCCCGCGCGGGCGTTCGAAATCAGCGCTTCGAGTGCACCACCCGGAGCATCGGCACCGCTGTCATGCGCATACGCACGCAACTCCGCTTCGTCATAGAATGACGTCAAGGTTCGATGATTCACCACTTCCGCCGCATCGTAGCCGAGCATCCGGGACGAACCCTGGTTGAACGTATGGACCATACCGGCAGTGTCGGTCGCCACGATCGCATAGTTGGCGGCATCCATCACCGCCTGCTTCATCCCCATCGCCGCGCTGAGCTGTGCCTGGGTCTCCTCTTCGTAGAACCGCAGCATGCTGTTCTCGTCGAGCGTCGCCGATATACGGCGGGAACTCATGATCAGGAATGCCAGGAACAGCGCGGTCATCAACGCCATGGTGAGCGGCATGAGGCCACCCGTCGAGACGAGACGCACCATCAGCGGCGCGAGCGCAAGGCTCAGGAACCATGTCGCTGCCGACGGACACGCACCCAGTGTACTCACCGCACCCGCACTCACGCCCGCAACGACGAACGCCAGGAATACCTGGTGCGTCGGGTCCGGTGCATACAACAGCACACTCGCCAGGCCCCACGCGCCGCCCGCCGCCGCCGCACCGAGGATGAATCGCTTCTCGTGATACTCTGATCTGGCGTCCGCAGCCGTCATCGCACGCCGATACGTGCCCAGCGTCCACAGTCTCATCGCCTGCACGACAATGACAATGGCAAGCCATGCGATGCACCGCTCCCAGCCGACCACTTCCCTCTGCACCAGCACCACCAGCAGCGAAAGCACCACGGATGTCGCCGCCGACGCAATGAGCGCTGCATAGATGAGCCGGTTACGCTCGCTACTCAGGCGCGCTTTGGAGATTGTGGCGTACTGATGTCTGGGCATCGAGGTCCGCGTTCGGGGGAAGTGCGGCGCCTGCCGGGGGGCGGTTGCTCCGAATGTAGATGTCGTGCGTGCCGGGCGCGAGGCGCACGTGCTTGACATAGGGGGACGGGGTATCTAACGTGGGGCGGCAGTTCGTATGGTACACGACAATGCACGGAGGATGGGATGGCGACGGCGAAACGGGCGACACCGACGGCACCCGCCGCATCGTGTGGATGTGGCGATGGCAGCGACGCAGGCAGGAAGGCGATTGCGGTGGATCCCGCACTGAAGGAGCGGAATCAGAAGCGGCTGCGACGGATCGAGGGCCAGGTCCGCGGGCTTGCGCGGATGGTGGAAGAGGACCGCTACTGTGCCGACATCATGACACAGATCGCGTCGGTGCAGGAAGCACTTCGGGGTGTGGGGCGCGAGCTGATGCGCAACCATTTGAAGCATTGCGCATCGAGCGCGATCCGGGAAGGTGATGAGCGCGCCGAGGACATGTACGACGAGCTGATCGACCTGATGTATCGGAGCGTGCGCTAGCTGTGAATCACAACACCGGGCTCAGTCGATGCGCGCGGCGCGCAGCCGGAGACTGTTGGTGACGACGCTGACGGAGCTGAAAGCCATGGCGGCGCTTGCGAGGATCGGGCTGAGCAGGAGCCCGGTCGCCGGATAGAGAATGCCCGCCGCGATGGGAATGCCAACGACGTTGTAGACGAATGCCCAGAACAGATTCTGCTTCATGGTTCGCATGGTACGTTTCGAGAGGTCGATTGCGCGGGCGGCGCCCATGAGGTCGCCGCGCATGAGTACGACGTCCGCAGCGTCGATGGCGATGTCACTGCCGCTGCCGATGGCAATGCCGACGTCGGCTTGCGCGAGCGCCGGCGTGTCATTGATGCCATCTCCGACCATTGCGACGACGCTGCCTGCTGCCTGCAGCTTCCGTATTTCCTCGACCTTGCCCTCCGGGAGCACACCGGCGATAACGTGCTCAATGCCGGCCTGCGCTGCAATCGCGCGCGCCGTGCGTTCGTTGTCACCCGTGAGCATGACGACGTCGATGCCCATGCGACGGAATCTCTGCACTGCGTCACGCGATGTCGCACGGATCGGATCCGCGACCGCGATGATGCCGGCCACGTTGCCATCGACGGCAACATAGATCGGCGTTCGTCCTTCCGCGGCAAGCCGGTCCGCCGTCGCATGCATAGCGTCCGTGACCACGCCCATCTCCTGCATCAGGCGGGCGTTCCCGGCGATGACCCGTGCGCCGTCGACCAGCGCCGTTGCACCACCACCCGTGATCGACGAGAACTCCTGCGGTGTGGCGGTCATGAGACCACGCTCGTGGGCGTAGCGCGTGATGGCATCGGCGAGCGGGTGCTCGCTTCGGCTCTCGAGCGCGCCGATCAGTGTGATGACGCGATCTTCGCTGAGTACGTTCTCCGGTTGCGATGAATCGGCGAGTACGACGTCAGTCACAGTCGGACGGCCTTCGGTGACAGTCCCGGTCTTGTCGAGCACCACAGTCCGGATGTCGCCCGCGCGCTGCAACGCCTCACCGCCCTTGATGAGAATGCCGAGCTGCGCGCCCTTCCCCGTCGCGACCATCACGGCCGTGGGAACGGCGAGTCCCATGGCACATGGACATGCGATGATCAGCACTGCGACGGCAGCCGCGAACCCGCGCACCGCGGGCGCTGCGTCCGCAGCAATGAACCAGATGACGAATGCAGCGATTGCAATCGAAATCACGACTGGCACGAAGATGCCGCTCACGCGATCGGCGAGCCGCTGGATCGGCGCGCGCGACCCCTGCGCATCGCGCATCAGGCGTACAATCTGCGCCAGCACGCTATCACTGCCGAGGGTCGTAGCCTGGAACTCGAATGCACCAGTCCGGTTGATGGTGGCGCCGATCACTGCGTCACCGATGCGCTTCGCGACCGGCATCGACTCCCCTGTGAGCATGCTCTCGTCGACAGCGCTCTCGCCGGCGGTCACCATGCCGTCCACCGGGACGCGCTCGCCCGGACGTACGACAATGACATCCCCGGCGACCACCTCTGCGACAGGGATGTCCGACTCTTTCCCGCCGCGCAGCACACGCGCCTGTTTCGGCTGAAGGTCCACCAGGGCGCGCAGTGCGGAAGATGTCTGGCGCCTCGCCCGTGACTCGAACGCGTTGCCCGTCAGGATCAATGCGATGATGATGATGACGGCCTCATAGTAGACATCGGCCGGCACACCGCGCGCCGTGAAGAATCCGGGCACCACTGTCGCCAGCACCGAGTAGAGAAACGCCGCGCCTGTTCCGACGGCGATCAGCGTGTTCATGTCCGCTGCATGGTGACGGAAGGCTGCCCATGCGCGCGTATAGAAGTCACGGCCGGCCCACAACATCACAACCACTGTCAGAATCATCAGCCCGTAGGACAGGACGCCGGCAGGCGCTGCATAGAGGAAGGGCAGTGCGGACTGGAGGAGAGGCCCGAGCGTGTGCATCGTCCAGCGCATGAACGGGTCGGCAACCGCGCCGCCGCCGTGCACCGCCATTGACGCGTCGCTCATCAACGGCATCGACACGATCATCGCGACGGCGCCCGCGATCCCGCTGATGATCGCCTTGCGGCGAAGGTCATGAAACTCTTCCTGCGCCGCCGCATCGCGCACGTGCTGCTCTTCAAATGCGGTCTGCTCGGGAGGCGTCAGGTCCGCGCCGTACCCCGTACCGCGAATCGCTTCGACCAGTGCCAGCGGACTCGTCGATGCAGGATCGTATGTGACCGTCGCGTTCCCCATCATCAGATTCACGGACGCGTCCGCGACCCCCTCGTGCTTCTGCAGCGTGCGCTGGACACGCGACTGACACGCAGCGCATGTCATCCCTGTCACCGGGATGCGAACCGTCTCCGATGCCGTGCTCTCCTCGCGCATCATGCCTCCACCACCAGCGTACCACGCAGCATGCTCATGCCACACATGAACTCATATCGGCCAGGCGCCGGCGGCGTCACCTCGATTACCGTGCGCTCACCCGTGGGGAGAAACCGTCGGATCGAGAAATCGGGAAAAACTACCTCGTCCGAACAACTCGCAGTGTCACGGCGATCGAAGACCAGTCGCACCGGAACGCCAGCCTTCGCCACGACGGTGGACGGCGAATACCCACCATCAACGACGATCACTGCCTCCGCCACGCCCCCGTTCGCAGGTACGGCCGTCGCTGCGCCGGCAGCAACGGACCCGCGTCTCGAGCCAAAGAAATACCAGTTCACCCACGCGATCGACATTACACCGGCCGCGACCACCATCCACTCGAGCGCTGTCATCCTGTCCTCCTCAAGATCATGCGTACAGCACCATGATATATACCCCCCTCCCCTATGTCAAGGGCGGACCCTGCCATGCCTTAAACGGGGCGCGGAGCGCGATTACAGACCGAACGCCACGCCTGCGAGCAGCATGACGATCACGGGGATGAGCGCCACGAAGAACAGGTTGATCCACAATCCTGCCTTTGCCATGTCCCCGATGGTGACGTATCCGGTCCCGTAGACGATGGCATTGGGGGGTGTACCGACGGGCATCATGAAGCCGCAGGATGCCGCGAGTGTGGCAGGGATCGCGAGCAGGAGGGGATCGATGCCGAGGCCGATGGCGAGGGATCCCACGACGGGCAAAAATGCGGCTGCGGTCGCTGTGTTGCTGGTGAACTCGGTGAGCATGATGACGACGGCGGTGACGGCGAGGATGACGAGGAAGACAGGCCATCCGTCGACAACGGCGAGCTGTGCACCGATCCACACGGCCAGCCCGGAATCCTGGATGGCATCGGCGAGGGAGAGTCCGCCACCGAACAGGAGGAGGACGGCCCACGGCAGGCGTTCGGCCTGTTTCCACGAGAGTGCGACGCGCATGGGTCGGAACCCGACGGGCACCAGGAACAGCAAGAGCGCGCCGATGACTGCGATGACGGTATCGCTGAGGGCGGGAAGCGCCTTCTCGTACATGGGGCGCGCGATCCACGCGGCCGCAGTGAGCAGTGTGATGGCGCCGACTGTCATTTCGGCGCGCGAGATTCCGCCGATGGCCGTGCGTTCTTCATGAATGAATGCGGCGCCGCCGGCAATCGGATCGGACCCCATGCGGTGGACGAACTTCGTCATGATCCACCATGAGACGGGAATGGAGATGACGACGACGGGTACGCCGATCATCATCCATTCGACGAATCCGACGCGAACGCCGTAAGTCTCGGACATGAACGCGGCGAGGAGTGCGTTCGGCGCGGTACCGATGAGTGTGCCGAGTCCGCCGATGCTCGCCGCGTACGCCACGCCGAGCATCAATGCGACTTCGAAGCTGCTGTTGTGCGCGAGGGGTGAGTCCACGCCGCGCGCTCGTGCGACGGTGATGACGGACGTCGCCATGGGCAGCATCATCACGACGCTCGCGGTATTGCTGACCCACATGCTGATGAATGCAGTGGCGATCATGAAGCCGAGCACGAGGTTGGCGGGCCGTGTGCCGACAACTGCGAGGATGGCCAGTGCGAGGCGCTTGTGCAGACCCACGCTCTCGAGCGCCATCGCAATGAGGAACCCGCCCAGGAAGAGGTAGATCACCGGGTTCGCGTATGGCGCAGTCGTCTTTGCGATAGTGGCGATACCGAGCAGCGGAAACAGAGCGATCGGAAGCATCGCCGTCGCCGGGATGGGAATCGCCTCCGTGATCCACCAGATGCCCATGAGCACGCCGACCGCTGCGGTCTTCCATGCCACGACCGGCATGTCGTCGGGCGGCGGCAGCAGCATCATGAGCACGAATGCGAGCGGCCCGACGATGAGGCCGATGCGCGCAACAGTGCCGACTCCTCCCGCGAGGTCACCGGCGCCGGCACCGTTGTTCGGGATGTTCACGACACTACATCCCGGGCCCGAGCACGATCGCGTTCATGACCAGTTTGTCGAGCGCACGCCACCACGCGCGGAACATCGGCTCGTTGTTGAACAGCACGACGTGTCCGCTGCCCACGGGTTCCTCGACCACGAGGGCCGCGTTGCGCAGCAGGCGTTCGGTATTGTCCGGGAACGAGAAGCCGGCACGCAGCAGCTTCCCTTCACTGGGGAACACGGCGACGTTCGTGCCCTCCTTCGACAGTTGCAGCACGCGGCTGCCTTCGAACAGCACGGTCATGCGCGGCTTCGTGTAGCCGTACGTGAGCCAATGTGTGCGGTCGAGCACCACATCGAAGTGGCTGCCCGGCAGTGACGCGACCGCGTCCGGTGATGCGGACGGGCTCGTGACGGCGAACAACGTGTCCCCCGGTGCAGCAGACTTCGGCGCATCAGACTTCGGCGCATCCGACTTCGGCGCATCAGACTTCGGCGCGTCCGACGCGGGCTTCTTCGCGGTGGAGTCCGGTCGGTACATGCGCGCGCTCGTCAGATTCACATCTGCGTCCGCTGCCCACGCCGTCGCACCGCCCATGGTGATGAGTGTACCACCGGATCGCACCCAGCCGCGCAGTGCGTCGGCGCCGGCCTTGCCGAGTGCGGAGAGCGAGCCACTCGGGACGATGATCACATTGAAGCGCGATACGTCACCGCCGAGTGCGCTCACGGAGATGGGGGTGAAGCGCACGCCGTAGCGCGTCTCGAGCGTCCACCATATCGAACCGTAGCTGGTCTGGCTGATGCCGTCGCCTCCGACGAGCGCAACTTTCGGCTCCTGGAGATCTGCGACGGCGCCCGAGCCGATACCGAACTGCGCAGTTTCCGTGAATGCACTGTTGACAGCAAATACGTCGACGCCGCTTTCCCGTGCCAGTACGTCGATCCGCCTGTGCAGTGTCGAGTCATTGCGGGCCACGCGCACAACATAGGATCCGCGCGGCAGTGCGCGCCCGCCCGCTTCGACGGGCTCGACGCCGACCGCCACGCGATATCCTTCGGTGAGCAGATGGTACGCCAGGCGCGTTGCGCCGCTCCGCTCGGGTGAGAATACGTAGGCCGACTGCGCACGCGCATTGCCAACGACACCGCCGCTGATCGGGACCGGGAGCAGCTCGCCGGCCACAATCGCACCGGACGCGGGCAATGTGAGCGCCGACGCGTTTACGGGCGTCGCATCCTCGGTCCAGTATGTCTCGGTGCCGAACGCGACGGGCAGCGACCACGCGCTCACGTCATAGAACTCGTAGCCTTCGCGATCGACGTTTGCGCCTCGCTGCTGGTTGCGACGGAATTTGTCCGTCTGCGCGCGTGCGAATGCGCTGTCGAGTGCCGGCACCGGTTCCAGCAGCGTCTTGGCGAGACGACCGTGGGGCTGCGCGAGATCGATGATGTATGCGCCCGTATCGAAGCGGCGAGTCGCGACGGCGTCATCTGCATAGGCATGCGCACGCGATGACGTGAATGCGGCACTCGTGCGCTGCACTTCAATGCCGGAACGCAGCAGGGTCGCGACCAGCTCGGCAGCCCTCGCCGGATCGGTGCCCGGCACGATGACCACCCGCCTGAACGCACCCGTGCGCCCCGCGTCGATGGCGTCCTGGCGAAATGCAACGTAGTCGCGAACGCGTTCGGCACTGCGTTCCGCCGTTGCCAGAATTGTCGTGATCGCGGTCACGTAATGCTTGGCGATACCGTCGCGGAAGGAAAGCAGCGTGCCGTCATCGCGTCGGATGAGGATGCCGCGATGGCCGCCGCCGTCGGTCTCGTACGTCATGCCGATGGCGCCGGTGAGAGACGGCCACGAGTCCCAGTAGAACGGACCATACAGGTCGAAGCTGTCGCGTGCGTAGTACATCCACCCGCGGCTGTCGAACGAGGCCGCGTTCGCGCGGCCGTAGATCTCCATCCATTTCTGGAAGCTGGTACCGACGAGGCTCGGGTTCATCGGCCAGGCGGTGGGCGGAAAGAAGTACGTCTGGACCTGGCCGTGCTGATCGATTGCGACCATCGGATGCCACCTGAGCATCGCGGCAACAAGTACGCGCACCTCGCGCTGCGTGCTCGTCATGACGTCGCGGTTCATGTCGAAGCGGTAGTGGTTGAAGCGACCGCTGATCGACCACGGCTGGCTCTTCTCGAGTGAGCGAGGATCGGGGCTCTGCACACCAACCGAGTTGTACCACACCGCGAACCGCTCGTGCCCGTCCGGGTTCGTGCTCGGGTTCAATACGACGATCACATTGCGGAGTGCAGCAACGGTCGTCGGGTCTTCACTCGCTGCGAGGTGATAGAGCGTCTGCATCGCCGTTTCGAATCCGGGCGACTCGTCGCCGTGCACGGACTCATTGATCCATACGACGGCGGGTGTCCTCGCCGCGATCGCGTCGAGTTCGGATTTCGCAGCGCCACGCGGGTCGGCAAGACGGTCGAGGTCGGCGCGGATCGCGTCGAGGCGAGTGATGTTCTCAGGCGACGATACGATGTACAGCCGCATCGTGCGCTTCTCGCTGGTCGTCCCGATCTCTTCGACCTTCACGCGGTCGGTGGCTGCAGCCGCGATCGACAGCAGGACTTTCTCCTGCATATGGAACTGCGTGTTCCACTCGCCGATCGGATAGCCGAGTGTAACTTCGGGACGCGGGACCTGCGGGCGGTAGGGTCCGCGGTCGTAGAACGAGAAGTTCCGGTCGTCCCGTATCGAGTCGCGCTCAGCGCGCGTCGACTGGGCTGTGAGGGATGCAGTGTTTGACGCCGTCCACACGGCGGCGAGGACGATCGGGGCGAGGAGTCGAAGCATGATGTTTTTATCGGGTGCAGGACACGGGACCGGTCACACTCGCCGAAGATGCCTGAGAATGGCTCCGCCCGCCAGATTGCGAACGAAAATGCGCGCCTCTCGACCTCTTACCAGCCTGCCGGCGGGATTTGTGTCGCAATAGATCACAGGGAGGGATCTGCCAAACGGAAGCCCCGCGACGAGCAGTGCTCGCCGCGGGGCTTCTATGTCGGACCGAACCGGAGCCGTTAGTTGCCCGGCTCGAGGATCTGACCGATGCGGTAGACCGCACCCTGCAGGTGCAGCTGCGACGCACGGTCTGTGGCGCGCGATGCAGAGCGGCGGATTTCCTCCCGCAGTGTGACCAGCTCGCCGCGAACATGTGACTTCACATCCTCGGGCGTGCCGGCACCTGCCCCACCTAATGCGCCTGCCGGCGCTGGTGGCGGGTTGAGTTTCCGGTCGAGGATCGACAGGTACTGGTTCTGGAGGCCGCGGCGGAACACGTCGATGACAGGACGTGCGGACGTGAGCTCTTCCCAGATACCACGCCGTACGTCGCCCATCAGTGCGTTGAGCGTGTAGACATCGCTGCGGTTGGTTGCGACACCTTCCTGCTCGAGCAGGCGCTGCAGACGGCTGTCATCCAGGATGGTGCTGAGCGAACGGCCCTGTGCGCCGTTGATGCGCGTCACCATGCCGCCCGCCTCGATACGCGCGCCGATCTCCGGCCGCACCAGGTACATCGGTGTGCGGAACACGTTCTCGTTCAGGAATCGCACTGCGGCGGCCTGCTCTCCACGTGGAATCGGCGTGTAAACCGGTCCGGGCTGCCCGCCTGTCTTGTACTGCACACGTCCGCCCGCGATGAGCGTTGCCACATGCGAGGCCTCCGTCGCCCACTGCGAGACCGTGCGGTTGTACAACTCCGCCAGGTCGGTATTGTCGCCCATGTCCTGCGTGGCTGCGTTCTGTACGTAGCCCATGACGCGGCGGATGTTGCGGAAGCCCAGTTCCGTCGAGCGGATCGGGTCACCGTCGCCAACGGCTTCGCTCTGTGTGCCCGTCCCGCCGTACGCGTTGCCGGCCGAGAAGCGGTACCACGGAATCGTGTCCTGCATGCGGGACCAGCGCTCGAGCGTCGCCCGCTCGGCATCCGGCGAGCTCGCGCCGGCGATCGGCTTGTAGCCCCACATGATTGCATACTTGTCGTATGGTCCCACC
This sequence comes from Longimicrobiales bacterium, assembly GCA_038257485.1. Lineage (GTDB taxonomy): Bacteria > Gemmatimonadota > Gemmatimonadetes > Longimicrobiales > RSA9 > DASUXU01. Next base: position 14,855 of record JBBSJG010000069.1, read on the forward strand.
TGCGGGATCAGCGAGTCGACCGGAATGTTGTCCTCCGGCTGCGCGACGTAGTTGAAGCGCGAGTAGTCCATGATACTCGGGCTGTGTCCCATCTTCGCGACCCACGTGCGGCTGCGGACGCTGTCGGCGGGATATGTCGAGCTGCCGATCTGGTCGTGCTGCAGGCCGAGCGTGTGACCGATCTCGTGTGCAACGACGAACTGCACCAGGCGACCCATGAGCGCGTCCGGGAACGGCAGTCTCTGCGCCCGAACATCCAGCGGCGACACCTGCGTGAAGTACCACGAGCGCTGCAGGTTCATGATGTTGTGGAACATCTGCACCGAGCCGTTCAGGATCTCACCCGTGCGGGGATCGTGGACGTTGGGACCGACCGCATTTTCGACGGGCGACGGCAGCCAGCGGATCATCGTGTGACGGACATCCTCGGGCGACCAGTTCGGGTCGTTCGCCGGCACATCAGCCGCGACAATGCCGTCCTTGAAGCCCGCCGCCTCGAATGCGGACTGCCACTCGACGATCCCCGCGCGGACGTACGGCTTCATCCAGTTCGGTGTTGCCGGGTCGACATGGTATACGATCGGCTGCACCGGATAGCACAGGTCGCCGACGCGGCGGTCGCTGCACTCCAGGCGGTAGCGCGTGATGAACCGGCGAGTCGCTGCACGATGCTCCGACGTGCTGAAGTCCGTGCGCGAGTTCGAGAAGTATCCGACGCGCTCGTCGAACAGCCGGGGCGTCATCGGGTTCTCCGGCAGTCGTACGATGCTCCAGTGTGCGAGCACGCTCATCGCGGGCCGCGCGCCGCCGGCAGGTGCGCCGGGCGTCGCCGGCTGCTGACCGGTCTGCGTCGCCTCGATGCCGATGTTATCGGGGAACGCGAGCGCACGCTCGACGTAGGAGCGTTGGGCGTCGATCGTACCCGTGATCGCCTGCAGCTCCGGAATCGCCGTCGTGAACAGACGCGTGACATCGATCACGGCTGCGCTGTCGGGCCCGAACGCGTCGATGTTGAACACCGCGATGATCGGCGGATAGTTCGTGTTCTGCACCGCACTGTAGATCGCCGAGTCCGGATTGGCGATGATGCTGTAGGACGGCGAGCGAAGGATGACTCGGTTGCCTTCGCGCTCCCAGCGCAGTGTACGGGTGACGAATCGGTCACCGCCGTAGGCGCCGAAGCCGCCGCTGAGGCCGCCGGTCGGAGCAGCAGCGCGCGCAAAGCGGCCGACCGCCAGCTGGTCCTTGTTCAGCTCCCGGCGCGGGATCTCGAACAGCAGGCGATCGTTGATCCGGTGCACGGTGAACATACCGCGCACGGTGTTCGCCTGGCTCGTGACGACGCTGTTATAGGAGCGCACGCGCGGCGTTCCGGCGGGCCGCCCCCCTGTGGTGTCGCCTGCTGCCTGCGCCGCCGGTGCGCCTGCAGGCCCTGCGGGACTGGGTGACCGCGCGGGCGTAGCTGCCGGTTTGGCACAGCCGCCAAGGGCGAGCGCGCCGATCAGAATAGCAATCTGTGGTCTCATGTCCGTCGGGGTTCAGGGGCGGTTGGATTGGATGGAGGAGGATAGCCCGCGGGACCCCCGTGCGCCAGCCATGCTAACCCTGGGGCGACGACCCAGCCCCGCTCTGACAATGCGGGCAGAAGTACGTCGACCGTCCCATGTCACCCTGCAGA
>JBBSJG010000070.1:0-16019 GCA_038257485.1 Longimicrobiales bacterium
ACCGTAGCACTCGACGACGCCGGCCTCCACCTCATCGACCTCGCGCTCGAAGAAGACCGCGGTGCGGGGGACTGGACAACCCGTTGGACCGTGCCGGCGCGTACGCGTGTGCACGGCAGCATCACTGCGAAGGCCGATGGCGTCATCGCCGGCATCGGGGTCATGGCTGCAGTGTTCCTCCGGCTCGATCCTCGCGTCGAATGTGAAGTAATGAAAGGCGACGGCGAGCGGGTCGCCGCCGGCGATGTCGTGTGCACTCTGCGTGGTCCCGGCCGCGCCATCCTCACCGGTGAACGCGTCGCACTCAATTTCCTGCAGCGCCTGTCGGGCATCGCCACCACGACCCGGCGTTTCGTCGATGCCATCGATGGCACCGGCACCCGCATTCTCGACACACGCAAGACGACACCAGGATGGCGTGCGCTCGAGAAAGGCGCCGTACGCGCGGGCGGCGGCGACAACCATCGTGCCGGGTTGTATGACATGGTGCTCATCAAGGACAACCACATCGCGATCGCGGGCGGTTTGCGCGAGGCGGTCGAACGCGTGAACGATCAGAATACCAGGGGTCTTCCGGTCACGGTGGAAGTGCACTCACTGGATGCGCTCGAAGCCGCGATCGCCGTCGGCGCGACACGGCTGCTCCTGGACAACTTCGACCTCGCAACACTCGGAGCAGCGGTGAAGCGGGCGAAGAAGGCCAAGCCGAGGCCGGTCCTCGAGGCGTCCGGCAACATGACGCTCGACCGCGTCCGGGCGGTTGCTGAGACCGGCGTGGACTACATCAGTGTCGGCGCCCTTACGCATTCCGCGCCGGCACTCGACCTCTCGCTGCTCACCCAGCGGCCGTGACCGACAGCGACTTCCTGGACGCATGGGAAAGCCGTCCGGTGCAATACTGGCAGGCGCTCTGGCGCGTTCCGGAGTTGCACATTTTCAAGAATGTCGGGTCCACGAACGACATCGTGAAGGCGAGGGCAGAGCATGGCGCCGAAGGCGGAACGCTCGCAATCGCGGAAGCGCAGTCGCGCGGGCGCGGTCGTCGCGAACGGAAGTGGGAAGCGCCCCACGGCACGGCGCTGCTCATGTCGATGCTCTTCCGGCCGCGATCGCACTCACCGGCCGACCTGGCGGGCACGATCCCCCTGCGCGTGGGAATGGCCGTCGCGCGCGCCATCGAGACCAGCACCGGCGTGAAGGCGTCGCTGAAATGGCCGAATGACGTGGTCGCGAGGGATGGCCGCAAGATGGCTGGCATCCTGTGCGAATCCAGTCTCTCGGGCAACGGACTGTCATACACCGTGGTCGGTATCGGATTGAACGTCCTGCAGACGACGGCACAGCTGCATGCCGACGTTCGCAACACAGGCGTCTCATTGCGACTTCTGGCTGCGGCCACGCCGGATCGCGCTGTCGTCGCCACCGCGCTCATCGACGAGCTCATGAAGATCGCTTATGCGCCGGCATCCCCACTGTCACCGGACGATCTCGAAGAGTACGCGCGCCGCGACAGCCTCGCTCTCCGCAGTGTGACCGCCGATGGCGATCCGGTCGGTGTGGCGGAGGGCGTGGGCGATCATGGTGATCTCCGCGTCCGCGAAGGCGCCGTCGTCCGATCCATTCACGCCGGTTCCATCCGGGTGGTACCATGATCCTCGTCTTCGACGTGGGAAACACAGAGACCGTCATGGGTCTCTTCCAGGCCGGCGAACTCGTCGATCACTGGCGGATTTCGACCCATCCAGACAGGACGGTCGACGAAGTCGGACTCCTCATCCGCAGTCTGCTACGCGAATCCGGATATCCCATCGAGCCTATTCGCGCTGCCGTCATCGGATCCGTTGTCCCCTCCATGACACGCACCCTCGAACAGGCGGCCGAACGGCACCTGGGCGCTCGCGTGGCGCTTGTCGACGGCAAGACATCGCTGCCCATCCGACTCGACGTCGATGAACCGCATTCCGTCGGCGCAGACCGTATCGCCAATACGCTCGCTGCCCTCCGCATGTACAAGCGCGACACCATCGCCGTCGACTTCGGTACCGCCACCACCTTCGATTGCATCACTGCCGACGGCGTATTCATCGGCGGCGTCATCGCGCCAGGCCTCCAGACGGGCGCCGAGACGCTCGTCCGGCGCACTGCCGCCCTCCCCAGTGTAGACCTGACGCCCCCCGACACCGTCATCGGCCGCCGTACGGTCACAGCCATGCGCAGTGGCATCTTCTTCGGGGCTGTCGAGTCCATCGATGGCGTCGTCCGTCGCATCAAGCGCGAATGGAAGCGCGACAATGCCCTCGTCGTCGCCACGGGCGGCCTGGCCACGGTCATTGCACCCCACTGCCAGACCATCGACAAGGTCGAGCCCTACATGACTCTCTTCGGCCTCGATTTCGCCTTCCGCTGGATCGAGGAACACGAGTCTCCCCGCAAATCCACGCTCACCCCCATGAAGAAGCGCCGGCGCTAGACGCACGGCATCCCATCCAACTGACCCAATCGAGGGATTGACTGGGGCTGTGGAAGGGGTATCTTCCCGCAGTCGATTAGCACTCAACCGAGTCGAGTGCTAACGGACATGTCCCGCAGGACGGGGCAGCACACTCAATCAGGAGGAATGAGACATGGCGACTGCTACGTCGACAAAGGTCCAGCCGCTGGCGGACCGGATTGTCGTCAAGCCTCTGGAGGACACCGAGCAGATGCGCGGCGGCCTCTATATCCCGGATACCGCGAAAGAAAAGCCCCAGCAGGGTGAAGTGATCGCGGTCGGGCCAGGCAAGATGACGGAAGATGGCAAGCGGATCCCGGCCGAGCTGAGCGTTGGCGACCGGATTCTCTACGGCAAGTACAGCGGGACCGAGGTAACGGTTGCTGAAGAGCAGTATCTGATTCTTCGCGAGGCTGATGTGCTCGCGATCATCACGATCTGATAACATACAGATAGAGGAGATCAGCAATGGCAGCCAAGGAACTGCAGTTCAATACAGATGCACGCGCGGGGTTGAAGCGTGGCGTGGATCAGCTCGCACAGGCCGTGAAGGTGACGCTCGGACCGAAGGGCCGTAACGTCGTCATCGATCGCAAGTTCGGCTCGCCGACAGTGACGAAGGACGGTGTCACGGTCGCGAAGGAGGTCGAGCTCAGCGATCCGATCGAGAACATGGGCGCGCAGATGGTGAAAGAAGTCGCGACGAAGACGAGCGATCTGGCCGGCGACGGCACGACGACCGCGACCGTCCTCGCGCAGGCGATCTTCCGCGAAGGCCTGAAGAACGTCACAGCGGGCACGAACCCGATGGCGATCAAGCGCGGCATCGACAAGGCCGTGGAGATGGTCGTCGCAGAGCTGAAGTCGCTCTCGACACCGACCAAGGGCAAGAAGGAAATTGCACAGGTCGGCACGATCTCGGCGAACAATGATGAAGAGATCGGCAACCTGATTGCTGATGCGATGGAGAAGGTCGGCAAGGACGGCGTCATTACGGTCGAAGAGGCACGTGGCCTCGAGACGACGCTCGAGACGGTCGAGGGCATGCAGTTCGACCGCGGCTACCTCTCGCCGTACTTCGTCACGGATCCGGAACGCATGGAAGCCGTGCTCGAGGATGCAGTCGTCCTGATCTATGACAAGAAGATCAGCTCGATGAAGGACTTGCTCCCGGTTCTCGAGAAGGTCGCACAGGGCGGACGCCCGCTGCTGATCATCGCCGAGGATGTCGAGGGCGAGGCGCTGGCGACACTGGTCGTGAACAAGCTCCGCGGCACACTGCGCGTCTGCGCAGTCAAGGCACCGGGCTTCGGCGATCGTCGCAAGGCGATGCTGGCGGACGTTGCAACACTCACGGGCGGCACGGTGATCTCGGAAGAGGTCGGCCTCAAGCTCGAGAATGCAAATGTCGCCGACCTCGGCCATGCGAAGCGTATCGTGGTCGACAAGGACAACACGACCATCATCGACGGCGCCGGCGATCAGAGCGCGATCAAGGGCCGTATCGACGAGATCAAGGCCGCAATCGACAAGTCGACGAGCGACTACGATCGTGAGAAGCTCCAGGAGCGTCTGGCGAAGCTTGCAGGCGGCGTGGCAGTGATTCACGTCGGTGCAGCGACCGAGACGGAAATGAAGGAAAAGAAGGCACGCGTCGAGGATGCACTGCATGCGACACGCGCGGCCGTCGAAGAGGGAATCGTCCCGGGTGGCGGCGTGGCACTGCTGCGCATCCAGGCGAAAATCCGCGACTTCAAGATGGAGAACGCAGACGAGCAGGTCGGCGTGAACATCATCGCACGTGCGCTCGAGGAGCCGATCCGTCAGATCGCCGAGAACGCCGGTGTCGAGGGTTCGATCGTCGTCGACAAGGTTCGCAACTCGAAGGAGCCGAAGTACGGCTACAATGCACGCACGGACAACTACGAGGACCTCGTAGAAGCCGGCGTCATCGATCCGACCAAGGTCACACGCACTGCACTGCAGAACGCAGCGTCCATCGCCAGCCTCCTCCTCACGACAGAGTGTGTCGTCGTCGAGAAGAAGGAAGACGACAAGTCGCCGGCGATGCCGGGCGGCGGCGGTATGGGCGGGATGTACTAGGTCCTTCGATCGCGTTGAATAAGAGCGGCCCCGGGGAGAAATCTCCGGGGCCGTTCTTTTCATGTGTGCTGCGGCCGGCCCTCAATACAGGCCCGAACATATTCGTCGCCTTTGCGAGTTTTCAGCCTTACCCACACGGTCGTTTAGTATGCAAACCGCTCTTGCGCACCTATACCGCTTCGCGTTATAATAGGGGCCGTGATACGTTCGTTTGCAGACGGGGCGACCCAAGACCTCTTCAATGGCGTGGAGAGTGCGCGTGCCCGTCGTGCATGCCCCGTCGCTACCTGGCCCATCGCCCGCAGGAAGTTGGATCAGCTTAACCGCGTGCGCACCCTTCAGGAGCTCCGAGCACCGCCGGGCAATCGACTCGAGAGGCTTCGTGGAGATCGCTCCGGACAGCACAGTATCCGGCTGAACGATCAATATCGTGTCTGTTTCCGCTGGGAGGACGGTTATGCCGAGCAAGTCGAAGTCACAGACTACCATTAAGCGCAAGGCGACCAAGCCGTTGATGGTGCGCCACCTCCCCTCACATCGTCCGCCAACGACTCCCGGGGAAATGCTCTTCGAAGAGTTTTTGAAGCCCTTGGGCATCAGCCAGTCTGCGTTTGCCGTGCGCTTGGGTGTGTCGTTCCCGCGCCTGAACGAGATTATTCATGCCAAGCGCGCCGTAACTCCGGACACGGCACTCCGGCTGGCGCGAGTGACCGGGATGAGCGCCGACTTCTGGCTGGGACTCCAACAGGACTGGGACCTTTGGCATGCGCTGCGTTCCGACGCCGCTGCTGAGATTGCTCGCCTCAAACCGCTCGAGCGCGCCAGCTGACAAACGCGCGCTAGCAAAAGCTGTGACTTACGGCAATCACTTCGGCGGGCACGGCGCTTGACTTTGCCATCTGCGCCGCCGCGCGACAAATCCGCTCGCGCGCTTGGAGCGGCCGCCACCCGGCGACACTTTAGCCGCGAGTATCCCATGAATCGCACCATGAGTCGCATCTTCTGTTTGACGGCGCTACGACGTCGAGATCTGCGATTACCACTGAAGTGGAGTCACCAATGAGCCTTCCAATCAACCGCGAACGTACGCGCAGACCAACTCACCCTGGCGAAATGCTGCGCGAGGATTTCCTCCCCGACTACGGACTGAGCGTCACCGGGCTTGCGGAAGCGGCGGGCGTGTCTCGTCAATCGATCAACGAGCTCCTGCGCGGTCGGCGGGTAGTCAGCCCTGACGCCCAACGTGGCGTTGATCTGTGGGATGCAGCCCAGACGATCAAGGCTGACGTTGCCCGGATCATGGAACCTGCAACCAACGCGGAAACGACAGAGCCTGCGAGCTCAGCAAAACACGCGGTAACCATCCCGGCATTCGATCAGGGCAAGCAATTGCGCAGGCCTAAGCGTTGACGCGCGCCGTGAAGTCCTCCGTCGAATTGTCCTCTGATCGGCAGCGAGAGCCGGGAATCGCGCATAAGCCCGAGCGAGTTGCGCGAATTCCGCTCGCGTTTCTCGTCTCCGCGCTTGTGGCGATGGTCGCGATCCCGATTTTGGGGGATCGCTACACGGCTCCTGTGCGCGATGAGATCTCGACCCTCACCGAGCCGGCGCGAACTGAGATAACCCACCTCCAGCTTTCTCTCGCGCTCGAGGGCGCCGTCATCGATGAGTTCCTCGAGACAAGGGATACGGCACTCCTCGGGAGGTTGCGGGAAGTGCACCAGCAGGAGCAGCGCGCCTACGCGTCGCTCGCGCCGCTGGTGGCTCGGCTAGGCCCTGAGGTGCGCAGGAGATACGACGAGTTGAAAGAGGTTGACGGACGACTTCACGCTCGCGGCTATCGCCTGATGGAGCTTGCTCCCGCGCGGATTACCGGCGGGGACCGCACTCACAAGAGCCTGTACGAGGGTGCTTTGCTCGCGGCGGCGCAGCTGGATGAAACACTGAATGACGCGACGCAGACGAGTCGCGCCAGACTGGTTTCCGCCGAGCGTATCGAGCGACTGCTGACGACTGTGCTGGGATTCCTGTCGTTAACCGCGATCGTCGTTGTGATCTGGCTTGGCAAGCGTCTGCAGATGGCAGCCGTCGAGGCCGAGCAGCGCCGTCTCGCCTTGGCGGCAGCCGTGGTGGCGCGCGAGAAGTTGATGCGAGGGGTGAGTCATGATCTCAAGAATCCACTGAACGCCATCGACGGTCATGCGCAGCTTCTCGAGGGTGGCCTGAAAGGTCCGTTGACGTCCGAGCAAATGGAGAGCATTGGCCGAATCAGGCGCGCGGTACAGACGATGCTGTCGCTGATCAAGGATCTGCTCGAGCTCTCGCGGGCCGAATCCGGCAGCCTGAGAATTCACAAGGTGCCGACGGATCTGTGTGCCGTCATTACCGAAGCAGTGGAGGAACAGCGGCCGGCCGCGGAAGCAGCCGGGCAGACCCTGTTGTTTGTTCCGATCGAGACGACGCCGATTGTGATCACGGACCCCGAGCGCGCGATCCAGGTAATGGGCAATCTTCTTTCAAACGCCGTGAAGTACACTCCGCCGTGTGGCCGGATCGACGTAACCATGGTGCTGCTTCCAGGTCCGGAACGTCTCGCTGGTCGCCCCGCGGTGGAGATTCGCGTGACCGATACGGGTCAGGGAATTCCGCCGGAGAAGACCGAAAGGATCTTCGAGGAGTTCACCCGTCTCGCACCCGAGGTCGCAGAAGGCGCGGGTCTTGGATTGGCGATCGCCCGGCGCATCGCGAGGCTTCTCGGAGGCGACATCACCGTCGTCAGCGAATCAGGGTCTGGTTCCGTATTCTCGCTTTGGCTTCCATTCGAGACGAACACCAGCAGCGAGCACACGACAATGCCCTGACCTTATTGGGGTTTCGTGATCCCGCCCGCCGCGAGATTTCCGGGCGCAATCGCAGCGGCGCGCACGGTCGTCGCCTGGTGGGCATCTTGCATAACCAGACTGGCGCGGTTCATGTCTCCGTCCAATATTGTGCAGGCACTCCCGAGCGACACCATTGCCGCGCCTCCCTATACAGCGACATCAGTGCGGTAATGGATGCCCTCGTACGACTCCATCGGCAGCACACGGCCGCCGCAAACCTGATTTATCCCGACACTGCGAAAGCTGAACGATGATCAGCGGAGTAAACGGCTCGAACCGCGGCTTGGTCGCTCTCGCACATCGACAGTCTTCGCTGTTGCGCCTCAGTACCGGAATCGCCGCCGCCGCCGACGAGGACGCGGTCTGCCGCAGTGTGGTTGATGGACTGCACGACGAAGCGCTTGGCTACGATTTTGTCGCCGTGCTCCTGCTTGACGAGAACACAGGCGAGCGGGTGCTGCGGGCCAGTGTCGGCTGGCCCGAGGCACCCGGTCAACTCAGGCTCGCACCCGGTCATGGTCTGAGCGCGCGAGTTCTCGAGGACGGCGAGAGCCATTACACCGCCCGCGCCGATCGTGAGCCCGGGCACGTCGGGCCACCTACGCTGTGTGAGTTGGACGTGCCCATTGAGGTCAACGGCCGCATCCTCGGTGTTCTCGTGGTCGAGAGCCAGCAGCCGGACGCGTTCGCCGATGAAGATTTCGAGATTGCAGCAGCAGCGGCGCAACAGGCGGGGATTGCCATCGGACGGGCGCGATTGTTCGCACGCGAGTTGGGGCGTGCCCGCGAGCTCACAGCCGTTCTCGATACCATGGCGGACCTCGCGGGGGAACTGGACCTGGGGTCGCTGCTCGAGGCCCTGCTCAACCGGGCCGTATCCCTGCTCAATGTGTCAGGGGGCGAGCTGGCCATCTTCGATGAGGCCGAAGGTGATCTCGTAGTTGCGGCCAGCTGCAACATGGGTACGAATGCAATTGGTACGCGGATCGCCGTGGGTAGCGGCGCCATGGGCCATGTGGTACAGAGTCACGAGCCGCTGCTGATTCCTCGCTACCAGGAGTGGGAGGGGCGGTCGGCGAAGTACTCACAGAGCACTGTACAGACTGTGATGGCGGCGCCGCTGATGATCGCAGGGCGTCTCGTGGGTGCCATTGCCACGGTCCACTCCGATCCGGCGCGCGCATTCGACGCGGAAGACCTACGTCGCCTGAATTTGTTTGCGCCTCAGGCGGCAATCGCGATCCAGAACGCACGTCTCTTCACGAGTGAGCATCGCCGTGCCGAGGAACAGCAGGCACTGCTCGATACCATGCAGGATCTGGTCGGCGCACTGGATCTGCCGCGGGTACTGCAGGCGGTGTTGCAGCGGGCGACTGCACTGCTCAACGTGACCGGAGGCGAACTGGCGATCTACGATGAAAGCGCCCGCGATCTGGTAATCGTAGCGAGTCACGAGGTAGGCGCGCAGGCGGTGGGAAGCCGGATGCAGATCGGCGAGGGCGCGATGGGGCAGGTGGCACAGACGCAACAACCGCTCGTCATCCCGCACTACCAGGAGTGGTCCGGCAGGTCCGCACAGTACACGCACGGCACCGTCCAGACCGTCATGGCTGCGCCATTGCTGATCGGCAGCCGTCTGGTGGGCGTGATCGCTACCGTCCACTCGAATCCTGACCGTCATTTCAGTTCGGAGGACCTCCGCCTGCTCGAACTCTTCGCCTCGCAAGCAGCCATCGCTATCGAGAATGCCCGCCTCTACACGGAGACACAGAACCAGAAACAGTTCTTTGAGGACCTGGTCCGCAACAATCCCGTGGCGATCGTAACGCTCGACCTGGAGTTCCGCATCACGTCCTGCAATCCGGCGTTCGAACGGATGTTCGGGTATCGCACGGACGAAGTCATGGGTCGGAATCTGGACGAGCTACTGAATACGCCTGAGACACTGCGGGAGGCACAAGACTATACGACTGCCGCGCAGGCGGGCGCAGTCGCGAACGGGGTCGCAACCCGCCGGCGCAAGGACGGTACGTGGGTGGATGTTGAGCTTGCCGGCGTCTCCGTAGTGGTGGACGGCAGGCAGGTCGGCATCATGGGTCTCTACCACGACATCACGGAGCTGCTGGAAGCGCGACGCGAGTCCGAGTCGGCGAACCAGGCGAAGAGTCATTTCCTGGCGAACATGAGCCATGAGCTGCGCACGCCGCTCAATGCAGTGATCGGCTACAGTGAGATGCTTCAGGAACAGTTCGCGGAGGACGGCAACGAACAGTACATCGCGGACTCGCGCAAAGTGCACTCGGCCGGCAAACACCTTCTAGCCTTGATCAATGACATTCTCGACCTGTCGAAGGTCGAGGCAGGCAAGATGGAGCTGTACCTGGAGGATGTGGACCTTGCTGCCCTGCTCGAAGACGTTGCCTCCACGGTGCGACCGCTCGTGCACCGGAATCAGAATGTGCTACAGCTTGAACTCGCTCCGGAACTCGCCACCGTGCACACGGATATGACCAAGCTGCGGCAGGTCCTGCTCAACCTGCTTTCGAATGCATGCAAGTTCACGAGTGGTTCGACGATCACCGTGCGCGCAGCCGCAGATGACACCGATGATGCCGAAACCGGTGCGGTGAAGGGCTGGATGCGAATCGATATCGTCGACCGCGGCATCGGCATGACGGCAGAACAGATGGGACGCTTGTTCGAGGCGTTCTCCCAGGCGGAGGCCGACACGACGCGCAAGTTCGGCGGTACCGGCCTCGGCCTCGCAATCAGCCGCCGCTTCTGCCGTCTGATGGGCGGGGACATCACGGTTCAGAGCGAGACCGGCGTCGGTTCGGTGTTCACGGTCCGATTGCCGCTTCAAACAGTCCCGCCCGTCGCTTCAAGTCTGGTGAGCGACGCTTGACCGAGGTGATTTCATTCAGCATCGTAATGCTGGTCGGGGTCTATCTCGTAGGCCTTGCGGTATCGGCGATATTCAATCCGACGCGCACCACGCAGTTCTTTCTCGGGTTTGCAGCTAGCGCGCGCGTGCACTATGTCGAACTCGTGGTGCGCGGGATTGCCGGCGCGGCTGTTGTCATGCAGGCGCCGCACATGCGGTATCCGGATGCCTTCGCGATCGCCGGATGGATCGTGCTCGCGACGACGATTGCATTGGCGACCCTGCCGTGGCGGTATCATCGCGCGTTCGCCGAGCGCGCAGTGCCTCGCGCAACGAAGCACATGACATTGATTGCGATCGGGTCATTCCTGCTTGGCGGATTCATCCTGATCGCATTACTCTCGCCCTACGTGTTTCAGGCGGGCGTCACCCGGTCGAGTCCGTGACGCCGGATTACGCGTGTTCTTTCGTCGCAGAACTATTTCTGGTACGGCACACATGATCAATTCGAACTTCATGCCGTTGCCGTCATACCAGGAGTATCCACCGGCGACGATGCTCGACCGCGCCGCTGCATTCGCGGACGAACTGTCGCGTCGCCGCACCACGCGCCATTTCTCCGACCGGCCTATCGACCGCGCCGTGATCGAACACTGCATTCGTGCGGCGGGAACCGCGCCCAGCGGCGCACATCAGCAGCCATGGCATTTCTGCGTAGTGTCGGATCCGGCATTGAAGCGCAGTATTCGTGAGGCGGCGGAACGCGCGGAACGCGAATTTTATGCGAATGCACCGGCTGAATGGCTGCTTGCGCTCGCGCCCCTGGGGACGGATGCATCCAAGCCTTACCTCGAGCACGCGCCGTATCTGATTGCCGTCTTCGCGGAACGCTATGGCATCGATGCTACCGGATCCACGCACAAGCACTACTACGTGAACGAGTCCGTCGGGATCGCAACTGGACTGCTGATCGCCGCGCTCCACCACAGCGGGATCGCAACCTTGACGCATACGCCGAATCCCATGACGTTCCTGAGCGACGTGCTGGACCGGCCCGCCAATGAAAAGCCGGTCATGCTCCTCGTGGCAGGATACCCGGCCGACGACGCGCGCGTCCCGGACCTTCGTCGCAAGAGACTCGACGAAATCGCTACCTTCAGGTGAGGCCACACGCAATTTCAGGATGTGGCAGCGCTACTTTGGCCCGCAGCTGACCGATTCGCACTATGGAGCAAATGAGCGTATGACATCATTGTCCGGAACGAAGCAAACGCTGGGACTCGCCGGCTGGCTTGCCATCAGCTTTGCTACAGCTGCCGTCGGAGCAATTGCGTCAGCGAGTGCTGGCACGTTCTACGGCCAACTTGTTCAGCCGAGCTGGGCTCCGCCATCCTCGGTCTTCGGGCCAGTCTGGACTGTTTTGTACGCCATGATGGGCGTTGCTGCCTGGATGGTATGGCGGGAAGGCGGACTCCGCGCCAATCGATCAGCGATGACCTTGTTTCTGGTGCAGCTCGCGGTGAACGCATTGTGGAGCTGGCTTTTCTTTGCCTGGCACCGCGGCGCATTGGCATTCTTCGATATCGTAGTGCTATGGATGCTTATCGTTGCAACACTGGTGTCCTTCTGGCGGGTCCGTCCGCTTGCGGGTGCCCTCCTCATTCCTTATCTGCTATGGGTGAGTTTCGCGGCCGCACTTAGTTATTCCATATGGCAGCTCAACCCACTGATTCTCGGGTAAGGGGATGTTGCCAACCAATGGCGAGGCGCGAACCCATTGGCAGCTCGTCGATCGACGGGACGCCACATTGAAGAGCACTATGATTGCCGCCGTGTTGGTGCTGCTCGGCTGCGCCGCTGCAGCTGCGACAGCGCAGTCGCCTGCACCCATCTGGACAGAGGTCGATGCTGTATACGCGGAAGCTGATGCGCTCTACCGCGAACTGCACCAGAATCCGGAGTTGTCGAAGCGCGAGCATAGGACCGCAGCGCGGCTGGCTGCCGGCCTCAAGCAGCTCGGGTACGAGGTCACCACGGACGTGGGCGGCGCCGGTGTCGTCGCAGTCCTGCGAAACGGTGCTGGTCCGACCATCATGCTGCGGACAGACCTGGACGCGCTCCCGGTCACGGAGGCGACCGGCCTGCCTTTCGCGAGCACCGTACGTGTGAAGGATGACAGTGGGGCGGACGTGGGTGTAATGCACGCATGCGGACACGACGCACACATGGCCGCGTGGATGGCCACCGCCCGCATCATGGCGTCGGCCCGCGACCGCTGGCGAGGCACCCTCGTGCTCATCGGTCAGCCCGCCGAAGAGATTGGCGCCGGCGCGCGGGCAATGCTCGCCGACGGGCTGTTTACCCGCTTCCCGAAGCCCGACTACGCGCTTGCGGTACACGACGACCCACGCCTCGTCGCCGGCGTCATCGGCTATCGCGCCGGTCCGATCCTCTCCAACTCCACATCGCTGAATATCACGGTGTTCGGCAGGGGCGGGCATGGCGCGCGCCCCGAGACCACCATCGATCCCATTGTGATCGCAGCGCGCATCGTCGTCGCCCTCCAGACCATCGTCGCCCGTGAGATCTCGCCCTTCGATCCGGCTGTCATCACCGTGGGCACGATCCACGGCGGCACCAAGAACAACATCATCCCGGATGAAGTGAAGCTGCAACTGACCGTGCGCGCATTTACGGAACCCGTCCGCGCCCAGCTGCTCGCGGCAATCGCGCGGGTCGCGAAGGGTGAGGCGGCCGCGGGCGGCGCACCGCGCGACCCACTGATCGAGAACGTCGCGTCGTCCGGTGAACTCGTGAACGATCCGGCACTCACGGAGATGGTACGCGCCGTACTCGTTCGGGACATCGGCAAGGAGCGCGTCCAGGATGCGCCAGCGGAAATGGTGAGCGAGGACTTCGCGCTCTTCCGCGAGGCGGGCGTGCCGTCGCTGATGCTGCGCATCGGTGCAACGGAAAAGTCCCTGCACGAGGCGGCGATGAAGGGTGGACCGGCGTATCCGTCGCTGCATTCGGCGCAGTTCGCACCCGACCGGGTGCCGACGATCAAGGCGGCGATCGCTGCGGAAGTTGTTGCGCTCCGCGCCCTCATGCCGAGATAGCCTCAGCGGACCACCATTAGTTATTTGGAAATTGACCTTTCTCGCATCAGGACAGCCGGATATGACCGCGCCAGAATGGCCGCGACGCCTTACAATTGCTCGGATGCTATTTGCGTCCAAAACTAAATTTCTAAATGGTGGTCCGATGAGAGTGGTCGCCTGGGCCGTACTCGCAGCCGCAGCCACGTCCGCCTGCGCCCCCGCTGCACGCATCTCATCCTCGCCACACACCCCCACAGCCGAAAGCCGCGTCTACGACGCCCGCGCCGGCCGCCACATCACCATGCGTGCCCTCACAGACCGCCTGGCTGCCGCCGACGTCGTCTTCTTTGGCGAACAGCACGACGACCCCGCCACCCACCGTGCCGAACTCGCGTATCTCGCCGCCGTCGGCGCGCGCCGCGACAACGTTGTCGTTTCACTCGAGATGTTCGAGCGCGATGTCCAGTCCGTCGTCGACGCATACATGGCCGGCCAGGTGACGGATAGCGTTCTCATGAAGACCGCTCGCCCCTGGCCCAACTATGTCACGGACTACCGCCCGCTCGTCGAACTCGCGCGCGCGAACGGATGGCCGGTCATCGCGTCGAATGTTCCGCGTCGCCTCGCAAGTATGGTCGGTCGTGGCGGTCTCGCGGCCGTCGACACACTCTCGGCGTCAGAGCGCTCCCTCGTCGCGCGCGAACTCATCTGTCCGCGCGATGCATACTACCAGCGGTTCGCGCAGGAGATGTCGGGACATGGCCCGGGCGGAATGTCAGCAACGGATTCCCTCGCCGCGACAGCCATGACGAACCGTTTCTATGAGGCGCAGTGCGTGAAGGACGAGACCATGGCGGAATCGATCGTTGCGGCGCTCGACCGCGCCGGCCATGGCGCGATCCTCGTGCACTTCAATGGCGCATTCCACTCCAACCTCGGACTCGGCACCGCGGAACGCGTGCGTCGCAGGCGTCCGGCCGCCCGCATCGTCGTAGTGACCGCCGTACCGGTCGATGACGTCGCGACCGCAGACGCCCGTGCATTCGCGGAGCTCGGTGACTATATCCTGATCACGCCACGCCCGCCCCAACCGAAACGGTAGGTGCATATGCATTCAACACGTTCCCTCGATGCCGGGATCGATCGCCTTCGCGGCCTGACACCGGACACAATGCGGCGGTGGGGAAGCCTCACGCCGCATGCCATGATGTGTCATCTCGCCGATTCCTCCAGGATGGCGCTCGGTGAACGGCCGCAGCCCCTGCGCGCCGCATGGCCGCGGCGCACGGTCATGCGGCTCGTCGCACTCCACACGCCAATCACGTTTCCGCGCGGGTTCAAGACCCTGCCGGCACTCGATCCAAGCCTCGATGGCACGAAGCCGACGAGTTTCGACGAGGACCGCGCGCAATTGATCGCGCTGATCGAGAGAATCCGCGATTCCGCGCCCACGATCGAAGGTAATTCACACCCGCTGTTCGGTCCGTTGACGGGCAGGGAGTGGATTACTTGTGTATCGAAGCACACCGACCACCACCTGCGGCAGTTCGGTCTGTGAATGCAGCGGCGATCGCACGCATCGCGGCTGCCGCGAAACAGAGCATCTCAATGGAGCGCCTCATGGGATCACTAAGGACATGGTTTGCATTCGTAGTATGTGTTCTCCTTGGAAGCGCACCAGTTGGTGCTCAGGTTCGCGCGCATAGCACGCACAGCGCCGACAGCGCGGAGATCGTCTCGACTGTCCAGCGGCTGCTGGATGCGATCGGGCGCGCGGACAGCGCGATGGCGAGGTCGGTTCTGATGCCCGGCATGAGGCTGGTGTCGATCGTCGACGACACCGTGCTGGCACGACCGCGAGTGCAGACGGACAGCGCGTTCATTCAGATGCTCGGGAGTCCGCGCAGCACGATGCTCGAGCGGATGTGGTCGCCGGTCGTCATGTCGAACGGGCGGATTGCGACACTGTGGGCGCCATACGACTTTCACGTCGACGGCAAGTGGTCCCATTGCGGAATCGACGTGGCAACGCTCCTCCGTACGGACGCCGGGTGGAAGGTCGCGAATCTGAGCTATACCGTGCAGCGACAGGATTGTCCGGCCAGCCCGTTGGGCCCGCCCCAATAACAACCAAACAATGCGAGGACGCACAATGGGACTGATCTGGGATCTGATTCAACATGGACAGCTGCAGGAAAGCAGCCGCAGGACCGGCACACTGGAGGAACGCGTCGCGGAGCTGGAAGAAGAACTGCGCCGCACCAATGGCACATTGATCGAACTGATGCGCGCACTCGAGCGCAAGTTCGGCGAGGATCTCGACCGCGACGGGCGTATCGGCTAGTGGAAGCGGCGCGGCCGGCACTCGTACGCGCGATCGGGCGCTGGCCGCTCACAGCCATAGTCATCAACAGTGTGGTTGGCAGTGGCGTGTTCGGCTTGCCCGCCGCGCTGGCCGGCCTCGCCGGCGTCTGGAGCCCTGTCACGGTCCTCCTCGCCGGCGCGGGCATCTTTGTCATCGTGTTGTGCTTCGCGGAGGTCGGGAGCCGCTTTGATGC
>JBBSJG010000071.1:0-15928 GCA_038257485.1 Longimicrobiales bacterium
CGAGGGCCAGCTCCTCGGCGCCTCCATCGGGCCCGGCTCTGACGCGCAGTTTTTCCGCGCCGACTGGATCAAGCCCTGGGGCCTGGCCGGTGTGTGGGCCGAGCGCGTGCGGCGTGACGAAGACGCCGCGTACACGATGCCGGCGTACTTCTACTTCACGAACCACGACGTGGAAATCACGTTCGGGTTGAACGGTGTTTATCGCATGAACAACTGGGTGGTGACAGGCGGGATTTCGACGAGCAGCCGTCGCAACCGGCTCTTCCGTTTCTGCAACCCGACCATTCTTGTTGGCGTCCTGTGTCAGGAGCCGCAGTTCCGGGACCGCAACTGGCAGATTCCGCTTACGGTAAGCTGGCGCCCCTAGCGGCGCGGGCGGCGAGGATCACGAAGATCATGTAGGCCGTTGACCCGACGACAGTGCCCCACGCGGCGCCGGTGATGCCGACGCGGGGAATGGCGACGATGTCGAACGCGATGTTGAGCGCGGACGCGCCCATGAGGCTCCAGAGCATGAGTCTCGTGCGATTGCGCAGCTCCAGCGTCTTGTGGAGCAGGAGCGAGATGCTCCAGATCGCAGATCCCATCGCGAGCGGCAGCAGCAGCCCGGCCCCTGCCGCGGCTCCCTTCCCCAGTAACGATGCCATCAGGTAGGGCTCGATGGCAATCAATCCGATCACTCCGACGGCGCTCAACGCGATCTGCCAGCGCAGTGCGTATCGGAGCAGATTCATTGCCTCCGCACGACGCTCCTCCGTCCACAACCGCGTCAGCATGGGATGCACGGCGAGCGTCACGGGAGAAAGCGCGAGCAGGAAACCCTTGCGTGTGAGATCGAACACGGACGCATAGCTTCCGGCAGCCGCGAAGTCGAGCATGTGGGCGATGAGATAGCGATCGACGACGGCGAGAAGTTGCGAGAAGCCGAGCCAGAGCCCGAGTGGCCAGCCGAAGTTCCAGAGAACTGTGAGGGCTTCGCGGTCCGTATTGCCGGGCCGCAGGCGCCACCTGAACAGCACGAGGAGCCCCGCCCCGTATCCGAAGACGACGCCGAGCAGCAGGATCGCGGGCGTGTGCGGCAGCCATAAAAGGAGGATGAGCGGGAGCCCGACAAGAGCCGCCGCCTTTACGCTCTCCGCGATCAGCACACGACGCGGCTCCAGTCGCGCCTGGACCGTCGCAAACGTTACCTGGTACGCAGCGGCGAGCGGGATCACTGCAAGCGTGAGTGCTGCGCCTGCAAAAGAAATTTCAAGCGACGTCAGCGCGATGATGTACGCGGCGATGATCGCAACTGCGGACGCTGCGAGGAGGGATGTGCCGACAGTTGCGGCGAATCGTGCGCCGCTGCCATCACGCTCCCATTGCGCCTGGAAGCGCAGGATGGACTGAACGAGCCATCCCGCGGCGTAGGTCGCGGCCGTCAGCGAAATTCCGAGAGCAACGGCGTACTGCCCATACACCGCATGCCCGAAGACACGGATGAAGATAAAGACCGAGGCGACGCCGAGCACGGCCGGCAGCAGGTTGATCACGACATATGTTGCAGCATGAGCGTGAAATGTCGTCCGTGCCGACTCGGCCAACGCGCTCTGCTGGTCCTGCTCCATACTCAACGGCGCATCAGGTCTTTGACTGCTGCACCACCAGCACCAGTGTCAGCACCGTGCTCAGGGCCGCGATCGTTCGGGAAAGGATTTGATCCCAGTTCGTGCCGGTCCTGTCAGCGGGCTTCGCAGGCACTGTGATGATGCTGCCGGGCAGCACGTCCGGCGTACGGCGCACACCGAACAACTTCCTGACCGAGGCGCGCTGACCGTTCGGATAGGTTACGGTGATGCGTGAACGGTCCGCGTCCACCGTGGTGCCGCCTGCCTGGTCGAGATACCAGTTCAGATCGTGTTTCCTGTCGAACAGAACGCCAGCCTCGAACGCGACGGCGCCCATGACGACCACCGTTGGATCGTACTTGGGCACCGCAATACTGTCGCCATCTTCCAGCAGAATGTTGTTGCGATCATCGCGGTCGCGAAGCGCGCGCGCGAGGTCTGCAGCCACCAGCCTGCCCTCACGTATGACGCGAATACCGTCGGGGTACGCTTCGGCTGTGATTCCGCCCGCGCGGGTTACAAGATCGGCAAAGCGCTCGGTCCTCGACGGGAGCACATACGCGCCGGGGTGGGTGACTTCTCCCGTGATGCGGACCGCGCCCGCCATCTGGTATCCGGGCGCCCGCCGGATGAAGATGCGATCGCCGGGCTCGAGTCGTGTGGACACGGCCTCGGA
Organism: Longimicrobiales bacterium; assembly: GCA_038257485.1. Lineage (GTDB taxonomy): Bacteria > Gemmatimonadota > Gemmatimonadetes > Longimicrobiales > RSA9 > DASUXU01. The sequence continues at coordinate 2,287 of JBBSJG010000071.1, forward strand.
CGACCACAGGTCCGGCATGCCGCCCTCGATCACGAGCGCGCGGTCGACGCCCTCCGGTGCAGCCAGACGGACGTTGAGGCGCAGCGCCAGCGTGTCGTTCCGGACAAGCGGGTTTGGGAGTCGATACACCTCCGCGTCCGCGAGATTGGCACCCGGCAGGAAGCCGCCGGCGCGCAGAATCAGATCCCTTGGTGTGCCGCCTTCGACGAACGTGTAGCGGCCCGGGTTCTTCACGTAGCCGCTTATCTCTACGGTCTGACGGTTCGACAGCTCGGCGCGGCTGTAGATGACGACGCTGTCACGATCCTCGAGCGCCATATCACTGAGCGGGCGTCCCGCTGAATCCGCGAGCAAGCCGGTTTTCACCAGGCGCCGCGTCTGGTCTGCGGGGTTTAGGCGGAAGATGTGCGCGAGAGGGGTGTAGGCCTGCTCTTCGAGGCCATCCGCCCTGTCGATCAGCGACCAGAGGGTCATCCCGGGGCGCCACTCGTACGTGCCCGGATTGTTGACCTGGCCTTCGACGGCCAGTCGGTTCCGTATGTCCTCACTCACGGCGAACACACGCACGACGTCACCGTTCTGAAGTGCGGCTCCTGGCGACCCCGGTACGACGGTCGCGGGATCGACGTCGACGACGACGCGAACGACTCCGGGGCGACGCTGGCTCGCGGGGAGGATGCGGTCGATCTGGATGCGCCGCACGACCGCATTCGGCCTGAGGCCGCCTGCGAACCGCAACGCATCGGTCAACGTCTCGCCGGGGCGCATTTCGAAAATCGCAGGCCGCATCACAGCGCCCGTCATCGTGACCTGCGGACCAGCCGCCGGGATGAAGATCCGATCATTCTGCTCGAGCCGGATGTCGCCCCGCGCATCGCCGCGCAGGAGATAGTCGTACAGATCAAGCTGCGCCACGACCCGATCGCCACGATGGATCTCGATCCTGCGGAACGATCCGTTTTCAGTCGGGCCGCCGGCCTGATAGAGCGCGTTGAGCACGCGGGCCACGCTGCTGATCTGGTAGCCACCGGGCCGCTCGACTTCGCCGATGACGAAGACCTGGTTCGTTCGCAGGCTGCCGAGTGTCAGGTGGAATCGCGTCGTCGCATTGGCCCCGCGCGTGACGCCGGAGTAGACGCGCGCTAGCCGCTGATACAGCACGTCCTCCAGACCCCCGAGCGTCAGACCGTTGACGTTGATCTGGCCGATGTCGGGGATGAACACGATGCCCTCGCGTGTCACATCCAGCGTATACGCCTCCTCGATGTCACCCGACAGCACGAGCCCGATCTGATCGCCCGGCCCTAGACGGTAGCCGGGATCGACCGGTCCAGTGACAACAGGATCGAACTGGCTGCCGGCGGCACGCGTGAAAAGCGAGCGTCCGAATACCTTTGATGTCGCGGCACTGCTGTCGCTCGGGAGCGTGTCGGTCGCGAGATCGAGCGAGTCGAGTCCGGTGCGCACGCCGAGGCCGATGCGGGAGAGGGCGGTTGCGAACCCGCCGGAACGAGCGGTCGAATCGACCGGCACGCGTCCTTCCAGCATGTCGAAGTAACGATCGGCCAGGGTCGGATCATATCCGGCCTGCTGCAGTCGGGCGCGCACCTGCGCCCGCGAAAGGCCTGACTGGCGCAGCCTTTCGATGATGTCAGCCTGGGAGACGTCACGTCCGAGGGCCTGCTGCGCGGCGCGGCGGGCCGCCGCGGTATCGGTGGCGGCGGGTCGGCGTCCGCGGATCGTGTCGCGTTGCTGCGCGGCGAGGCCGGCCGGGGCCAGTAGTGCAGCGAGTACAATCGCCAAGGCGATTGTGCGTGGGCGCATGCACTGAAGTCGGTGGAATATCATGTCACACTCGGATAGTCGACGTTATTTGGCCTTGAAACGACGGCGAAAGCCATCGAACACCATGAATTCCTCGGGTCGTGCAATCTTCGTCTGCTGCAGGTGATCGAGAAAGAACACGAGGGCCAGCGCCACGATGGTTCCGGGCACGAGCCCGAGCAGAATAGACCGGAGCAAGCTCCCCGTCGGCCTCGCCGAGGTCTCGGGTCCTTCTATGATCGTGATCACCGGCGTGTTGCGGACTTCCTCGATCTTGGCTTTCTCGAATGACTGCGCCAGGGATACATACACCTGTTGCCGCAGATCGACACGCCGCTGCAGACGTTCCCGCTCGACATTAAGATTGGTCGACTTGTCAAAGCGGCGATTCCCCTGCAGGAATTCGGCGAGCGCGTCCTCGGCGCTCGTCAGCCCGTTCTGCGCCTGCTTCAGCTGCGCCTGAACGAATGCCCGCTCTGCACTGCCCTGCGACTGCCGCTTTTCGAGGTTGAAGCGGTTCAGCTCGTTCAGCAGATCCCGGTTCAGCTTTTCGGCAAGATCCGGCCAGGGGGCCTTGACCCGCACCGTAACCAGGTTCGCCTTCAGGTTTGTACTGACTGCGACATCATCGGTGAGCCGCTGACGCGCCGCCACCAGTTTGCCGCGCTGCGTTTTTGCTTCGACGTTATAGAGCTTGAGGATATTGCCGTGCAGTGAATCGCCGCGGGTATCCGGCGCAGTCGAAAAGCGGTATTGGCGCTGGACGAGCGGCCCCAGGATTTCGCGCGACCGTGACAGCTCCGCGTAGAAGTCGATGGTTTCCTTTTCCGATGCGCCGGCGAGCCCGTCGATGCCGAATTGCGCTGCCAGACCGGACAGGCGCGACATGTCGCCGCCGCCCGTCGAGGGCCGATACCGCGACTCGGCCACGAACGACCTGCCGTTGACGAACCAGTTGAGCACGGACAGGAGCAGGGCCAAGCCGACGAGCGCGATGAAAAGCCCCGCGTGACGCGCGAGCACCGCCGTTGCACGCGCGAGCGCTACGCCCAGCGGATCCGTGCGACCCCGTATGTCGTGACCGCCCTGAGGCGTACCAGCGTGTTCGTTCAATGTTTCCTCGGTCTAAGTAAGCTCAGATTCTGGCCGAGCGACGGTAATTGACTTCGCATACGCAGCCGTGCAGACGCGGAGAAGACCGGTCCGGCGAACCGGACACCGCGCCCATACTGCACGCGTTCGCCACGCAGGTGCATGCGATACGTGAGCATCAGGCTTCTCAGCAGAGCCGGCCGGTCGCGCGCCTGTACCAGGTGAACCAGATCGTCGAGAACCACCCACGGCAGGACGGTCACCAACTTGGAACGCCCCGCGAGCCGGGCGTAATTGCGCAACCGGTTCGATTGTGCCTGCGCCTGCAATGCGACCGGTTTCGCATTGAAGCTGAGCCCGCCGCCGGCCGATGCAGATCCAATATGCCACGTTGCGGTATCAAGGCACAGACCACAGTTGAAACCGAGCGATCGCAGCCTCAGGACCAGGTCAATGTCTTCACCGTAGCTGCCGTACGTCGGATCGAAGACGTGGCCTGCCGCAGCCTCGGCCGCTCGTAGTGCGGCAGCCCGGTACACCGGCGCGCTTCCTTCGGGTCCAAACAGGTGCTCCGGCCGGTCGACACCCGGATGCCATAGGGTGGCCGAAATCCGGCGGACCAGGGCGACGCCGACGGAAAAGAGGTCATCGGAAAGCTCACTCGAATCAGGCGTCCAGCGCCACACGTATTCAGGCACGGCCCACATGCCCGTAGCATCAGGTGCCGTCGCAACTGCGCCCGTAAGCGCCGATACGAAATTTGAGGCGACACACACGTCGCTGTTGAGCGGCACGATGAGCGAGCCGTTCGCCGCCCGGATTCCCGCGTTCATGCCGGCGGCGAAACCGCGATTGGTGTCGAGCTCGATCAGACGATGGACCACGCCCTGCTCACGCCATGCCCGCAAGCGTGCGAGGGAGTCGTTCGCGGAACCGTTGTCGACTGCGATCAACTCGAAGTCGCGGCTGTCCTGTTGCATCACCGAGTCGACGCACTCGTCCAGGTAACTGCCAGAATTCCAGTTTAGAAGAACGAACGACACCATCATGCGACGCCTGCCGGTCCGAGCTCGTCACGCGTCGCAAAGGCCCGCAGGACGAAGGCTGCTACGAGCGCAAGCGACACCGTAGTCAGCTCCCGCGAGATGTCGCCAACGCGGACGAGATCCACGACGAACGTAAGCAGCAGCACCTTGAGCAGGCGGTCATGCTCGAGTCTGCTGTAGAGGACGGCCAGCAGGGCGCCGAGAGCGGCGCACATCGGGATATAGCCCCAGAGGGTAAAGTTGAAGTAGAGTCCGCCGAAAATGCTTATGGGTGTGCCGAACACATCGCCTTCATTGAGGCCCATCGCACTATTCAGCCGGAAGTCGAGCGGCATGGGCTTGCCTGGCCAGATCAGGCGTGGCACATACCAGAGCGGAAATAGCAGCAGGTCCATCCCGTACGCGAAGTCGACAATGCCTTCACGCAACGCCTTCAGGGCGTAGGCGAGAGTCGGCAGCATGAGCGACTCGCCGGCGAAATCGGAGTAGAGCGCGCCAATGGAGAACTCGCCGGCATCGGAGATGACGGCCAGCCTGCGCAGCCGGAACAGCCCGCTCGCGACCGGCGGCAGGAGAAGCGCGGCGGTGAGCGTCCACAGGAGCGGCCGTGCGGGCGTCAATGCGAACGCCGCGGTCGCGGCAATCAGGCCGATGGAAAGCAGACTACCGCGGTTTCCCGCAGGCAGCACGAGCAACATGACCGGCAGGAACAGCAGCAGCCTTGCACCTCTGCTCCGCAGTCGCTGAGCGGCGTAGTAAGCGGACACGGCGCTGAAGAACAGCAGCATTCCGGAGAGCCCGGAAAAGGACCGCGCAGCGGTATCGGCCCGCATTGTCGGCGAGATGATGAACAGCACGATCTTCATGAGGCTGCCGTACTGGATGAGGAGCAGCAGAAGGGATGCGGAAACGAATCCCGCATAGAACAGCCAGATCCGCGGAAGCACCGCACGCGCCGAGCTCTCCAGTGTGCGCACAACCGGCTGTTGCAGCCATATTGGAACCGCAACGACCGCTGTTCCGCACAGGACGAGCGTCTCCGCAATCTGGACTTCAGGCTGGGAAATGGTCAGGTTACGAATGAGTCGGGACACCCAGTAGTAATTCCCCGCATGAAACCATGTGTCGATGGTCGCTGCAGGCACCGCAATGAAGACGAATACGGCGAGAAAGAATGCCGCGCGGAAATCGAGCAGGTCCGTGCTGTCGCGGTACAGACGCGCCATGAGTGCAATGCAGATTGCCATCGTGAGCACGGTCGGCACACTGATCCCGATCGCGAGCGCCGCAATAGCCGCGATGAACGCGACCGCCCACGGCAGCGCTGTCGCCGTACCGGAGTCATGAATGGCGGGCATACTCGAAGGCAAGCGTGTTGTGCTCGTGTCGCACTGGGACTTCAACCTCTACCGGTTCCGCCGCGAAATTCTCGAAGCACTCGTGCATCAGGGTGCGCAGGTATATGTCGCCGTTCCACCCGGCAACTACGATGACTTCTGGGCTGAGCTGGGCGTCACCCACCTGCCGTTCGAGATGGATCGCGCGTCGCTTGGGGTGCGTGATGCAATGCACATGGTTTCGCAGCTTCGCGCGCACTTCCGTCGCGTCCGGCCTCACCTCGTGCACACGTTCATGGCGAAACCCAATACGTTCGGTACGATCGCCGCGCATACCGCGGGCGTACGCGCCATCATCTGCAGCGTAACAGGGCGCGGGTCGTTCTTCGGCGGGCACATGAATGCGCCGCGTGACCGCATGGTCACCGCTGTACTCAAGACGCTGTATGCGGCAACCAGCCGCATGGCCAGCCGCACCATTTTTCTGAATCAGGATGATGTCGACCTGTTTACGGGCACACACCTCGTACCGATGGAGAAAGCAGTTCTGATCCGCAGCTCCGGCGTGAATGTTCATCAGTTCTCCACGGCAGCGGTACCGGACGCGGTGAAGCACGCGACGCGCACTTCCCTGAATATCGACCCGGACGCCGCGGTGGTACTGATGGTCGCGCGACTGCTGCGCAGCAAGGGCGTACCCGAGTTCCTGCAGGCGGCCGCACGCCTGCGCGCACGGTTCCCCTCCGCTCGGTTCGTCCTCGCCGGTGCGCCCGATCCGGGCAATCCCGAGTCACTCACATCGGATGAAGTCGCTGTGCTCGCACGTGAAAGCGGCGCGATCATTCCGGGACACCGCTCCGATATTGCCGAGCTCCTCGCAATTTCTACAGTGTACGTGCTTCCGACCACGGCCGCCGAGGGCGTGCCCCGCACGGTGCTCGAGGCCATGGCGATGGGCCTGCCCGTCATTACTTCAGACATGCCTGGCTGCAGGGAAACCGTGACGGACGGCGTAAACGGATTCCTCGTTCCACCCGGCGACGTCGAAGCGATCTGCAGGGGCCTCGAAATGATTCTCTCCGATCCGATCACGGCTGCACGCATGGGAGCAGCATCACGTGAGAACGCCGAGCGTGAATTCGCGGTCGAAGCCGTCGTGAAGCAGCATATCGAACTCTACGAGAAGGTGCTCGCCGGTCACGATTCCCGAGTGCGCTGACGCGCGATTGCCGGAACGCCGATTACAGTCGTGTTTGCCTCCACATCGCGCACGACAACCGCACCAGCACCCACGACGGCGCCCGCGCCGATGGTGAGCCGCGCTCCGGCGCCTCCCTGCAGTGTGACGCATCCCGTGCCCATATATGCGCCCCGGCCGATGCGAACTGCCCCGGACAGATGAACACCCGGCGTAAGCGTGCAGTAATCCTCGAGGATGCAGTCGTGCGCGATCGTGCACATCGTATTGATCTGGACGTGCGCGCCGATCAGGACGTCCGTCGTGATGATCGAACCGGGAGCAATCAGCACGCCCGGCCCGATGTCGGTGGTGCGCGGCATGATCACGGAAGGGTGAATGATGGTCGCGAAACCGAGCCCCGCAGCTGCAGCGCGACCGGCCATCCTTTCACGCACGGATGGCGAACCTACCGCGCAAATGACGTCGGCACCCGGGAAGCGTTGCACCGCTTCCTCCAGTCCAAGAACCGGGAGCGAATGGATCTCGCTTCCCCACGCGGCCTGGTCATCCGATACGAAGCAGCCGAGCTCGAATGAAACACCGCATGACGCAGTGTCGGCTGCGATCCATGCAGTTTCACGGGCCATCCCCCCGGTACCGAATATCAGAACATGTTTCACGATTCAGGCGATCCGGATGTGCCGGTGAATTCGGGTGCAGTGTCATGTCCGGGCGCGGAGACATCGGATCCGCGAAGGACACGAACGGCAGTGATCCAGAGAATTTTCAGGTCGAGCGCGAATGACAGGTTGTCGATGTACCACAGGTCGAGCTCGAACTTCCGCTCCCAGGTGAGGGCATTCCTGCCGTTCACCTGCGCCCATCCTGTAATGCCCGGGCGGACGTCATGGCGCCTGCGCTGGTCCGCGTTGTACAGAGGCAGATACTTCGCCAGCAGAGGTCGCGGTCCGACGAGACTCATGTCGCCGCGGATAACGTTGATGAGCGCCGGGATTTCGTCCAGGCTCGTCCGGCGCAGCGCGCGCCCGAACTCTGTAAGACGTTCGCTGTCCTGCAGCGGAACTCCCGCCGCGCTGACATCGTCCTTCATGCTGCGAAACTTCAGGAGCGCAAATAGCCGTGCATGGAGGCCGGGCCGAGCCTGCCTGAAGACCACGGGCGGCCCGAGATTGAACCGGACCGCGGCCGCGACCAGCAGGAAAAGGGGAAGCGTAGCGATGAACAGCGGCACCGCGATGCAGAGGTCGAAGAGCCGTTTACTGCCTTGCAGATACATCGCCTACCGCGCGGCTCCCTCGAAGGGCAGGAGTCGTGCGCGGTCGAGCCCTCCCAGGCGTGGCGCGGCAGCATCCTTCGCCGAGGGCCTCGCCTCCAGCTCCGGCCACTCGATTGCAAGTTCCGGGTCCGACCAGAGGAGCGAAGCATCGAGGCCGGGCTTATAGTACGTGCTGCATTTGTACATCACGACCGCGGGTGTGAGCGCGATGAAACCGTGCGCGAAGCCCGGGGGCACATACATCTGCCGGCCATTCGTGTCCGACAGCTCGGCACTGTGCCAATGACCGAACCACGGCGATCCGACGCGCAGGTCCACAGCCACGTCGAAGATCGACCCGCGGAGCACCGATACCAGCTTCGCCTGCGGTTCATCGTACTGGAAGTGCAGACCGCGCAGTACGCCCGCTTCGGAGTACGATGTGTTGTCCTGGACGAACGTCTCACCTGCGAACGCCGCGTATTCCGCCGAGCGCCACAGCTCGGAAAACCAGCCGCGCTCATCCGTGAAGACGCTGCGCTCTGACACGACGACCCCCGCGGGCGTCGATTCCACGATGTTCATGGGTGCGGCGCCTCCTCTGCGATCAGTCGGAGATACTCGCCATACCCGCTCTTCGACAGCGTTTCCGCAAGCGCCAGCAGTTGATCGCGGTCGATCCACCCGAGCCGGAACGCTGCCTCTTCCGGTGCTGCGATCTTGAGACCCTGCCGCGCTTCGAGCGTTGCGACGAAGGTGCCCGCGTCCAGAAGCGAATCGTGTGTGCCGGTGTCGACCCATGCAAAGCCCCGACCCATCACCTCGACATAGAGATCGCCGCGCTCCAGATATACCCGATTCACGTCCGTGATCTCCAGCTCCCCGCGCGGCGATGGCTTCAACTGCTTCGTGATCGAGATCACATCGTTGTCATAGAAGTAAACGCCGGTAACTGCATAATGCGAGCGTGGCGCGCTCGGCTTCTCTTCGATCGACTTGACCACGCCGCCCTCACCGAATTCGACGACACCGTAGCGCTCGGGATCGCGCACGCGATACGCAAACACTGTCGCGCCCTTCGCTCGATCTACACCATTGCGCAACAGCTCCGGCATGCCGTGACCATAGAAGATGTTGTCGCCGAGGATGAGGGCAACACGGTCTGAACCGATGAACTCTTCGCCGATCAGAAACGCCTGCGCGAGACCGCCCGGCTCAGGTTGCTCGGCATAGCTGATCTGCACGCCCCACGCGGAGCCGTCCGAGAGCAGTCTGCGAAATAGCGGCAGGTCCTCGGGTGTCGAAATGACGAGGATTTCGCGGATCCCCGCTAGCATCAGTGTAGTCAGCGGATAGTAGATCATGGGCTTGTCATAAACCGGCATGAGCTGCTTGCTGATGACTTTTGTAGCGGGATGCAGGCGGGTGCCCGACCCTCCTGCCAGGATGATGCCTTTCACGATATCTCCGGATTTTTGAACGACACGCCGCCCCGCAATGGGGGCGGCGCCACGGGATCAATGAGCGGAAGTGAGCCGGATCCCGCCGGTCCGCTGCGCAGGCACGCGAGTGAGTCGCTCCTGCAGCGTCTTCACGTTGGAATACTCGAGACGGTTGTAGTCGCGCAGCGACGTATCGGCCCGCAGGGCGGTAACCATCTCGGCAATACCGCGCTCGAGGTCATACGCAGGCTTGAACCCGAGCCGTGAGCGGATCTTGGCGAACGATACCCTGTAGTTGCGCCGGTCCGCCATGCCGTCGAAGTTGGCGACATCGACATTCCCGACCGCGGCGCCCACCATATTGCCGATGTCGGAGATGCGGTAGTTGAGCTCCTCGGAACCGACGTTGAAGATCTGGTGTGATACCGCGTCCTCGGGTGCCGTGAGTGCCAGGCGGAATGCATTCGCAGCGTCCTTGCAATGCACGAACGGACGCCACTGATCGCCGCCGTGAATCTCGATGCGACCGTCGACAACGGCGCGCGCGGTGAGCGTGTTCACAACGAGGTCGTAGCGCATCCGGCGCGACTGGCCGAACACCGTCGACAGACGGAGCACGACGGGAACCACGTCGCCGCAGCGCGAGAAGATGACGTCCTCCGAAAGGATGCGGGTGCGCGCGTACAGCGAGACCGGATGGAGCGGTGCGTTTTCGCTGAGGAACGTCTCGTCACTCGCGCCGTATACGCTGCAGCTGGAAGCGAAGACAAGCCTCGACACGTTGTAGAAGCTGCACGCCTCGACGAGCACCTTCGTGCTCTCGTAGTTCAGATTGAGCGTTTCCTCCGCGTCAAGACCGCACGCGGGATCACCTACAATGGCCGCGAGAGCGACCACGGCATCGACGTCCTTCACCGCGGAGACGATGTCGCGGATGCTGGAAATGTCGCCATCGACGATCTCGAGACCGGCACGGTGCCGGACGGCGTCCAGGCCGCGGGATCCGTAGGTGAAGTTGTCGAGAACACGCACGCGGTGGCCGTCATCGAGCAGACGCTTGACAACGTGCGAGCCGATGTAGCCGGCGCCGCCAGTGACGAGCGTGAACGGCCGCTCGTTGGTGCGCGTTCGCAGGCGCAGCGTGGAAGAGATCTCGGCCGAGTCCAGAAGGTCCGCGACCGTCACCGGTGTCGGGGAATTGCCATTCAGCAGAAGCTGCTCAGCCGGACGCACCGACAGGACGGATGCGCCGCTGCTCCTGCCCCGCGCAATCAGCCTGCGCAGGAGAGCCGGGTCGGCGGACGGCATTGCGATCACGACGTGCCGGATATTGCTGCGCGCGATGATCGATTCGAGTGCAGTCGTCGGCGCAAGTACGCGGTAGCCGCGCACGGTAGCACCGAGCTTTGCCGGGTCATCGTCGAGGAGACCGATGATTTCCCAGCGTCCATGGTGACGGTGCTCGAGCTCGACCAGGAGTGCATGCGCGCTGTCGCCCGCACCCACCACGATCGCCCGCTCCACCTCGACATCCATACGACCCCGCGAGAGCCTGCGCATCATCAGAATCTGCACGCGTCGCATGGCGCGCACCCCGACAACGCCCGCCGGGTACAGGAACGCGTCGATCAGAATCACGGGCACCGGCGCGTGGATCAGCTGCGTTACGGAAAGAATCACCAGCGCCAGGCTTGCGAGGATGCTGGATGTCGTAATGACGAGCACTTCGTTGAAGCTCGTGTAGCGCCAGAGCGGGCGGTACGTGCCGGCTGCAAAGGCGATCGACGACTTCACGAGTACGCAGACCCCGAGAACCCACAGGGCGTCGACGCCCAGCATGAGAAGGCCCGTCCGTGTGCCCAGCAGATACGCCGCCTGCAGTGCAACAGCGGCGATGGCAACATCCACAGCCGCCTTCCCACCCGTACGCATACCTGCGGACAGGCGCCCAGCACGCGGTTCATCCCGCAGCATCAGCGTGGCGTCTGACGAAGAAAGCGACATTAAATTACCGAACCTCTTTTGTGATGAAGGTGGACCTGGTTGCGCGGGCGAAGACTTTCCTCACCGCTGCGGCTACGTCCGCCATGTCAGAAGTGGAAAGCGTCGGATGGACGAGGAACATAAGCGACGTCTCACCCAGTTCGCGTGCATTCGGGAGTCGCTCGGATGGTCGCAATCCCGTGTTGTCGAACGCCTTCTCCAGGTAGATCTCGCTGCAGCTGCCGCTGAAGCACAGCACACCCTCCGCCGAGACCGCATTCATGATGGCATCACGGGACCACCCGTCCGCGAGCATCTCCGGCCGGACATACACGTAGTACTTGTAGTAGGCGTGCTCCATCTTCGCCGGCACTTCGGGGACGCGAAGCGCAGGCTCCTGAAGGAAGGCCTCTGTCAGCACGGCTGCATTGCGTCGGCGCGCGGCCACGGACTTGTCGAGGTCGCGAAGCTGCAGCCGGCCCATTGCCGCCTGCGTCTCCGTGAGTCGCCAGTTTGTCCCGAACGACTCGTGCAGCCAGCGGAATCCCGGGGCATGCTCCCGCTCGTAGACCGCTTCCCAGCTCTTGCCGTGGTCCTTCATGCTCCAAACGTGGCGCCAGAGCTTTTCGTTGTCCGTCGTGATCATACCGCCCTCTCCGCCGGTCGTCATGATCTTGTCCTGACAGAACGAGAAAGCCGCGATGTCGCCCAGCGAGCCGGCGCGGCGCCCGCCATAGGAGGCACCATGACACTGGGCGCAGTCTTCGATCACGAAAAGGCCGCGGTCACGCGCCAGCTCCGTGATCGGGTCCATGTCGGACACCCAGCCACCGAGGTGAACGAGCATCACGGCCTTCGTTCGCTCGGTCAGCACCGCCTCGATCGACGCGGCAGTGATCGTGCCGCTGTCCAGGTCCACGTCTGCAAAGACGGGCGTCGCACCTGCAAAGACGACACTGCTGGCCGATGCGAGGAACGTCCTCGAGGTCAAAATTACTTCATCCCCCGGGCCGATGCCCAGCGCCATCAGCGCGGCTTCAAGCGCGTTGGTTCCGTTTGCGACGGCGATCGCGTACCGGGTGCCCGTATACTCGGCGTATTCCTTTTCGAACGCGCGGCCTTCGTTGCCGGTCCAGTAATTCACTCGCCCAGAGCGCAATACCGCGGCCGTCGCCTCGATTTCCTCGGGACTGAATACGGGCCAACCCGGAAAAGGGGCGGACCGAAGCGGCGCGCCCCCCTCGATGGCGAGACTGTTTCTGGCCGCGGTGGTCTGCGGTCGTTGTGCTGTAGAGTTCGTCATATCACGTACAAGCTATGATTTGGACACAATTTTGGGAAGGCATTAGTGCATGGCGCGTGCCGCGATCATCTCGCCGATGACGAGGGAGGCGGTAGCCCCGGGACTTGGGGCATTCAGGACATGGACGGCGTTGGGCTGGTGGTCGATGACGAAGTCCTCGGCGAGGGCACCGCTGGGGTGCATCGCCTGGGCCCGGATTCCGTTCCCGCCGGGGAGGAGGTCCGCAAGCCGGATGTTGGGGACGAGGGCGCGTAGCGCGCGAATGAATAGATGCCGGGACAGGGTCCGGCCGAGTTCCAGCGCAGATACGCGGGGGTAACGCGCCAGGAACCGCCAGAGGCCCGGGTAGCTGACCGCGCTGAGCGCATCCTTCGGTGACACACGGTAGCCGCCATAGGCTTCCCGGTGAAGCGCGAGCGCAGCCGTCGGTCCCGCCTCGACGCCGCCCCCGATCATGCGGGTGAAATGAACGCCCAGAAACGGGAATGCGGGGTCGGGCACCGGGTAAACCAGATTGCGGACGAGCCCTTCGCTGGAAGGCCGCAGCCTCATGTAATCGCCGCGGAACGGGACGATGCGAACGGAGGGTCGGGCTCCTGCCATCGTGGCGATGCGGTCCGACTGCAGTCCCGCGGCATTGATGAGAAAATCAGCCATCAGGTCCTTGTGGTCGGTCGTGATGCGCCAAACGCTGCCATCGCGCTCGAGCGCGCGGACCTGCGCCCCCGTCTCGACGGCCACCCCTCCCGCCTGAAGCAGTCGGACAAGCGCACGGCCGACGGCGGGGAAATCGACGATTCCCTCTTCCGGGACGCGCAACGCGAGCACGCCCCGGACGTTTGGCTCGATCTCGCGGAACTGGTCGGGCGTGAGCAGCTGGAGCCCGGCGAGCCCGTTCTCCGTACCGCGCTGGTGCAGCGCGTGGAGTCGGACCCGCTCGGCGTCGTTCGTCGCCACGACGAGCTTTCCGCAGATCTCGTGCGGCACATCGTGCGTACGGCAGAACTCGATCATGCGTCGTATGCCGGTCACGGCGGTGCGTGCCTTTATCGAACCCGGCTTGTAGTAAAGACCCGCGTGCAGCACACCGCTGTTGTGCCCGGACTGGTGGCCGCACACACCGGACTCCTTCTCGAGCACGGTGATGTCACCCGCGCCG
>JBBSJG010000072.1:0-15726 GCA_038257485.1 Longimicrobiales bacterium
CAGCTTACATTCGCAGCAGGCCGGGGTGGCGGAATGGTAGACGCAGGGGACTTAAAATCCCTCGGAGTTCGCTCCTTGCGGGTTCGAGTCCCGCCCTCGGCATCGCCCGTCTGTCCTCACGAATGCACGGCGCCGTGTAGCTGCTCACCAGTACCCGCGCATTCCCCAGAAGCCTCGCCGCCCGACCTGACCCGTCCGTGAACGACAGGTCCCCGGGTGCCGTGCCTGCGGCCAGGGACAGGGCCAGAAGCCCGTATCTGGCAATCGATTTCACGGATACCTCCCACATGGTACGATTTTCCTACCCTGTTCATCTTTGCAGGTTGGCCCGTTAGGGCTACGTTGCCGCCCATGTTGCTCCTGATACGCCTGTTGGCTGTGCTCGGTGTGATCGCCGTCCTGGGCCGCGTGGTGCGTGCGCTCTTTTCGCTGCTGCGCGGTGGTGTGGACATGTTCATGGCGCGCGACCTCCACGAGACCCGCGCGCAGCGAGGCGATGTCACGGGGATGCAGGAGGCAGTGTCGCTTCGCCGGGTCGGGCGCCAGCGCAGGGCCGTTGCGGCGGCCCGACTCTCATTCTGGATTGGACTTCTCATTGTTCCGAGCTTCACGCCGTGGCCTGCTCAACTGTGCGCGGCCTACTGCATTTTCTGGCTGCTTCCGCCTCGCAACCGCGCCAATGGTGCGGGCGGCATACGCGGTAGCTTTCGCGTGACCCGTCTATGATTCGCGTAACATTCCTCGGCACCGCAGCGAGCCGCCCGACGGTGGGCCGCAATGTGAGTGGCATTCTGATCCAGCGCGAGGGCGAACTGTTCCTGTTCGACTGCGGCGAAGGCACGCAGCGCCAGATGATGCGGTACGCCACCGGCTTCAGTGTGCACGACATTTTCATCACGCACATGCACGCGGATCACTTCCTCGGCATCATCGGCCTCTTGCGTACGATGGGGCTGCAGGGCCGTGAAGAAATGATGAGGCTGTATGCACCGACAGGCACGGGCACGATCCTGCACGAGGCAGTGCATCTCGGCGTGGAACGGGTGCCGTTTCCCATCGAGATCGTTGAGCTCGACGCCGGCGCGATCATCAAGCGTGACGAATACGACATTGTTGCATATGCGACGCAGCACGGCACGAGAGCGGTCGGCTATGCACTCGTCGAGCACGAACGCCTGGGTCGGTTCAACATCGAGAAGGCCCGGGCGCTGGGTGTTCCGGAAGGTCCGCTCTTCGGCAAACTTCACCGTGGCGAGACCGTTGTCGTTGACGGTCGCGAGATCGGCCCGGCGGAAGTGGTGGGCCAGCCTCGCGAAGGCCGTCGCGTCGTCTATACAGGGGACACTCGCCCCTGCCGCGAGACGGTGGAGACGGCGCGCAACGCGGACCTTCTGATCCATGACGCGACGTTTGGCGAGGAGGAAGCGGATCGCGCTCGTCAGACGGGTCACTCGACGGCGCGCGAGGCCGCGGAGATGGGGCGGCGCGCCGACGTTGCAAAGCTGGCACTCACCCATATCTCGGCCCGGTACGCGGACGATCCTCGCGTGCTCGAGCGCGAAGCCAGGGAAGTGTTTGCGCGTACGATCGTCGCACACGACGGTCTTGTGATCGAAATTCCTTACCGCGGCGACGGAGAGAGCTGATGCGCGTCGTCATCGTTGGCCTCGGAATCATGGGTGGATCGCTCGCCCGCGCCATACACCGTGCCGGCCATCACACCGTTGTCGGCGTCGATATCGATCCTGCGGTGCGCGACGCCGCGAAGCGGTCCGAAGTCATGCACCAGGTCTACGCGTCGCTCTCGGATTTCGATGGTCTGTGCGATGTCCTGGTGTTCGCGACGCCCATTGCGGCGACGGTCGCGCTCATGCAATCCCACGCCGCGCGTCTCAAGCGCACGCCGCTCGTTATGGACGTGGCCAATGTGAAGGCGCCGATTGCGCGGGCCGCGCTCGATGCTGGGTTACACCGCGTGTTCGTCGGTGCGCATCCTGTGTGTGGTGGCGACACCACGGGGTTCGAAGCATCGCGTGCGGACCTCTACGATGGCGCGCCCGTCTGGCTCGTTGCAGGCGACGAAGCGCCCTTCGAGGGGGCGGAGCTTTTCTGGCGGATCGCCGGGGCTGCTGCACTTCGTCGCACCGGTGCGCACGACCACGACGCGATCGTGGGAGCCGCGAACCATCTCCCACATCTCATCGCGAGCCTGCTGGGCGGTACCCTTGCCGAGCTCGGCATCGCTCGCGAGCGACTCGCGCCTGGTGCGCGCGACGCGACGCGACGCGCTGGCGTGAACGCCGAGATGTGGATGGACACGCTCACGCACAATCGCGAGGCAGTCCTCGATCCGCTGATGCGTTTCGCGGAGCGCGTCGAGCGCGCGCACACGTCCCTCGAGCAGGGTGATGATCGTGCGCTGATGCAGCTGCTGGAGGAAGCGCTGCAATGGCAGCAGGCCAGGTAGTGGCAGACACTGCCGCCCGCGACGCCCATGAGCATGTCATCCACGTGCCTGGCGACAAGAGCATTACGCACCGGGCGATCCTGTTCGCATCGCTCGCCCACGGCAGTAGCAGGATTCGTGGCGCTCTGGACGCGGCGGACACGCGCTCGACTGCCGCCGTGCTGCATGCACTCCACGCAATCGGGGATTCATTCCACGGCGTTCTGACAGATCCGCTCGTCATCGACGGTCAGGGTGCGCACACATGGCGGGCTGGCGCCGACGTGCTCGACTGCGGCAACAGCGGAACCACCGCCCGTCTGATGATGGGGGCGGTTGCCGGCACGCGGCTGACGGTGGTGCTGGACGGCGACGATTCGCTTCGGCAGCGACCCATGCGCCGGGTAACGACACCGCTGTCCGCGATGGGCGCGAGGTTCGAGGATCTCGGGACGCCGGACAGGCTGCCGGTTCGCGTCCACGGTGCCCGCCTGACACCGCTCGACCATTTCAGCCCGCAGTCGAGCGCGCAGGTGAAGAGCGCACTCCTGCTGGCAGGTCTCATCGGTGACGTGCGCGTATCCGTTACGGAGCCACGCCTTTCCCGCGACCACACGGAGCGGATGCTGCGCGCGATGGGCGCGGATGTGCGGCATGCCCTGACGTCCGACGGTGCGCACTGCATCACCATCGACGGTGCAAGCGCGCTCTCGCCTATCGATATCCAGGTCCCCGGTGACTTCTCCAGTGCAGCGTTCTTCATTGCGTGCGCAGTGCTCGGTGCCAGCGCATCCATCCGCATGCCGGCTGTCGGACTGAACCCCGGCCGGACGGGCATGCTCGATGTGCTGAACCGCATGGGCGCAACGGTAGACGTGACGAACCGCGGCGAGGAGGCTAACGAGCCGGTGGGTGACCTTGTCGCCCGGCACGCGGAACTCGTCGCCACGACCGTGCAGCCCGATGAGATTCCCGCGATGATTGACGAAATCCCGATTATCGCGGCGCTCGCAGCCATGGCCGCCGGGAGCACCACGATCACCGGGGCGTCGGAGCTGCGCGTGAAGGAGACGGACCGCATCCGCGCGATGGTGGAGAACCTGCGCGCAGTCGGCGTCGAGGCGGAGGAGCTGCCGGACGGGCTCGTCGTCACCGGCACGGACCGTCCGCTCGCCGGCCACGTCCACGCGCACGGCGATCACCGCATAGCCATGGCGTTCGGCGTGCTTGGTGCAGTGCAGGGAAATGACATCACCGTCGACGACCCGGACGTGGTAGCCGTAAGCTACCCGCGGTTCTGGGACGTCTTGCACTCGATTACGCGGCACGTGAAACCATGATCATCACCATCGACGGTCCCGCGGGGTCGGGGAAGAGCTCGACGGCGCGGGAAGTCGCCAGCAGACTCGGCTACCGCCACCTGGACTCCGGCGCGTTCTACCGCGCCCTCACATGGGCAGCGCTGCACGAGGGACTCGATCCGGCGACGTGGGACACTCTCGACCGGCGGGGCCTGGACGGCCTCGGCATCCGGAGTGCTCCCGCGGGGAACACGTATCGGCTGCTGGCAGGTGACGAAGACATCTCGGCCGGCATCCGGTCGCCTGAAGTGAATGCGAATGTGTCCAGGATCGCGGCGCTCCCCGCCGTCCGGGACTGGCTTCTCGACCGGCTTAAGGCCGCCGCTGTGGATGGCGACCTGGTGACCGACGGGCGGGACATGGGCACGGTGGTCTTTCCGGAGGCGGACCTCAAGATCTTCCTGGTGGCTGATCCGGCCGTCCGGGCCGAGCGGCGCCTCCGTGAGCAGGGGCACGCCCCGGACACGGTCGCCATCCAGCGGGAGGTCGAACGCCTTGCCACCCGGGACCGGGCCGATACGGAGCGAGAAACCGCGCCCCTCGCCCAGGCCGACGACGCCGTCGTCATCGACACATCCAGCCTCACATTCGAGGACCAGGTCCAGGAGATCGTGCGGCTCGCCCGGAGCCGCATGGACTGATGGCCGGCCGTTGGTTGACGACGCCCGCAAATCCCGCTAGTGTGCAAGGCTGCACCTGCCCGTTTTGTGACGGGTCTGGTGCGTTACCGGCGGGCATGGTGCCCGGCCGGTCTTTTACTCAACCCAGCCGATCGGCAGGATCGGCATCCGGAGATCCCTCCACTATGTCAGAGAACCCCATCAAGTTCGACGGCCATATCAACGACGACGACGACGATTCGTCGGTCATGGTCATCAGCGATCGCAGGCCCAACCCGCGCAAGTCCGCAAAGCAGGCGAAGCAGAGCCTCGGCTCGTTCTCGCCCTTCGTTGAGGACGACGAGTATTCGTCGGACGAATACGAAGCGATGCTGGCGATGTACGAGGAAACCCTTTCGAACATCGAAGAGGGTGAGATCGTAAAGGCGCGCGTGCTGCGTATCACGGAGAACGCGGTCATCCTCGATGTCGGCTTCAAGAGCGAAGGCTCGATCAGCCGAGATGAGTTCAAGAACGTCGAGAGCCTGCAGCCGGGCGACGAGGTCGAGGTGTTCCTCGAAAGCCTCGAAGACGGCGACGGCGTCGTTGTTTTGTCGAAGAAGAAGGCGGACTTCCTGCGCGTCTGGGAAAAGATCAAGACCGCGCACGAGGAGAACGAGAAGGTCCCGGGCATGCTCACCCGCAAGATCAAGGGTGGTGTCACGGTCGATCTCATGGGCGTCGACGCGTTCCTGCCGGGTTCGCAGATCGCGCTCCGTCGCGTACCGAATATCGAAGACCTCATCGGTCAGACGTTCGATTTCAAGATCATCAAGCTCAACAAGCGTCGTCGCAACATCGTCGTCAGCCGCCGTGTCATCCTCGAGGAGGAGCGCGAGGGCAAGCGCGAACAGCTGGTCAAGGAGCTGCTCGTCGGCCAGGTCCGCAAGGGCACGGTCAAGAATGTTACCGACTTCGGTGCGTTCATCGACCTGGGCGGCCTCGACGGCCTGCTGCACATCACGGACATGTCGTGGGGCCGCGTCGGCCACCCGTCGGAGATCGTTTCGATCAGCGACGAGCTGGACGTCAAGGTTCTCGACATCGACTGGAACCGCGAGCGTATCTCGCTGGGTCTCAAGCAGCTGCTGCCGTATCCGTGGAAGGATATCGAACGCAAGTACCCGGTGGGCGCACGCGTCCGCGGCAAGGTCGTCTCGATCACCAACTACGGTGCATTCGTTGAGCTGGAGAAGGGCGTCGAGGGTCTCGTTCACATCAGCGAGATGTCATGGACGCGCAATGTGAAGCACCCGTCGAAGCTCGTGTCGATTGGCGACGAGATCGAAGCGGTGGTCCTGAAGGTCGATCGTGACGACGAGAAGATCTCGCTCGGCATGAAGCAGATCGAAGAGGATCCGTGGCTCGCACTGCCGAACAAGTATCCGATCGGCACCCGCGTCCAGGGCAAGGTTCGCAACCTCACGTCGTTCGGTGCGTTCGTCGAGATCGAGCCGGGCATCGACGGCCTGATCCACATCTCGGACATGTCGTGGACCAAGCGCGTGCAGCACCCGTCGGAAGTGCTTCGCAAGAGCGAGGACGTCGAGGTGGTGGTGCTGGGTGTGGATCCGGAGAACAAGCGGATCTCGCTGGGCCTGAAGCAGACGCAGGAAGACCCGTGGGATCAGCTGGCCTTGCAGTATGCCCCGGGCGTCGAGTCCAAGGGCAAGGTTGTCCGTGTCATCGAGGACGGCATTGTTGTCGACCTCGGCAATGACGTCGAGGGCTTCGTCCCGCGCGGCCAGCTGGACGTGCCGGCGAATGACGATGTGGCGAACTACATCGATGACGATCAGGAGCTGGATCTGCGCGTGATCGAGTTCGATGCGGCCAACCGCCGGATCGTGAATGCCGTCACTTCGACGCTGACGCGTCTGCCGGAGGAGAAGCTGCAGGCCCGTCGTGAGGCGGCAGCAGCAGCAGCCGAGCCGGCATCGGACGAGTCGGGTGAGGCGGGCGCCACAGAGGCGGCCGCAGCGCCGGATGCAGCAGCGGATACGGACAGCGCCTCGGCCTGAACACCGGACGCTGGTCGTTGAAACAGGGACGGAGCCCGCACGGCGCGGGCTCCGTCTCTTTTTTTGGGTGCCTGCTCCGGGTATCTTTCATGACTATGAAGAAGCCTCAGATCGTTCCGGCAATACCATCCGTTCTGCGATGGCTCTGGGTGGTGGTGGTGGCAGCGGCCTGTTCGGGTAACGCCAAGGCGCCGTCGCCTGCAGCACCTGTCCCGCCACGGCCCGCTCCCGACGCAACCGCGCCGGTGCTCAAACTCGGTGTGATCGTTACACAGCGAGGATCACTCGGGCAGTACTCCGAGGCCGTGCTTGACGGGATCCGCATCGCCGCCGCACAGCACGACAGCACACGTGCCCACAGGGTCGAGCTTCTGATCCGCGATGACAGCGGCCGCGTCGCGCGGTCCGCGGCCATGATGCGAGAGCTAGAAGCCGCCGGTGCAGTCGCCATCATCGGTCCGATGTACGACGACGGTGTCACGGCGGCGCTGGATGCGCGCGTCGCGCCCGACCTGTTGCTCATTGCGCCGGCCTACACCGAAGTCCTGCGCAAACCCAATGCGTGGGCCCTCAACCGTGAGGATAGCGCCGGTGCTGTCCTGCTCGGACGTCACGCTGCGGCGAGCGGGATGCGTGTCGGGATTCTGCACGGCCGTTCGCCGGCCGTCGGTCGCGACGTCGCCGCATTCGTTGCGGCATATACCGCGGGCGGCGGCGCGGCGCCCACGGTCGTACCGTTCAACGCGGGCACGACGACATTCGCTGCCCAGATCCGACGACTGCGCGATGCTCGCGTACAGATGCTCTTCCTGCCGCTTACGCCGCGCGAGATCCAGCAGGTGTTACCGCAGTTTGGGTACTACGGCCTGAACCTCGTTCAGATTCTCGGTGGCGAGGCCTGGACCAGCGAAGCCATGCGCCGCGCACTGCCGGCCGTCCTGCTGGAAGGCGCAGTTGCTGCCACCGTGCTCCCTCGCGCGAGCGATGACGTTGCGTGGGAGCCGTTCGAGGCGGCATACCAACAGACATACAAGCGGTCACTGCCGTCGCCGATTCCGGCACTGGGCTATGATGCCGCGCGCCTAGTGCTCGACGCAGCACCGCGCGGCCGCGTGAATGCGCGCGACGTATCCCGCGCATTTGTGCGAACGACTTCGGTCAAGGGCGCGACGGGCGTCATGCACATCCGGCCCGGCGCCGTCTCCCGCACTCCATTCCTCGTGCGCTTCCGCGATGGCGCATGGGTTCGCGTCGCGTCTCCAGGAGCACCATGAAGATTCAGGAAGGCCTGCAACGGCTCGAAGAAATGCGCCGTCAGGCAGAGCAGGGTGGTGGTGCGGATCGCGTCCATGCGCAGCACAAGCGCGGCAAGCTGTCGGCGAGGGAACGCCTCGACCTGCTGCTCGACGAGGGCAGCTTCGTCGAGCTCGACCGGTTCGTCACGCACCGCACCGTCGGGTTCGGTCTCGAGAACCAGAAGTATCTGGGCGACGGCGTCGTCACCGGATACGGCGCGATCCATGGCCGGCTCGTGTATGTCTTCAGCCAGGACTTCACCGTGTTCGGTGGGTCATTGTCCGAGACGCATGCCGAGAAGATCGTCAAGATCATGGACATGGCGCTAAAGAATGGCGCGCCTGTCGTCGGTCTCAACGATTCCGGTGGCGCCCGAATCCAGGAGGGTGTTG
Organism: Longimicrobiales bacterium; assembly: GCA_038257485.1. Taxonomy (GTDB): domain Bacteria; phylum Gemmatimonadota; class Gemmatimonadetes; order Longimicrobiales; family RSA9; genus DASUXU01. The sequence continues at coordinate 8,176 of JBBSJG010000072.1, forward strand.
TGAGCCTGGGCGGGTACGCAGATATCTTCCTACGCAATACACTCGCGTCGGGCGTCATCCCGCAGATCAGTGCGATCCTCGGGCCGTGCGCGGGCGGTGCGGTGTACTCGCCTGCGATCACCGACTTCGTCTACATGGTCCGCGGAACCAGCTACATGTTCGTGACCGGGCCAAATGTCGTGAAGACTGTGACACACGAAGAGATCGACATGGAAGGGCTGGGCGGTGCCGACGTGCACGCGGGCACTTCGGGCGTTGCACATTTCGCGTGCGACAGCGAGATGGAGTGTCTCGACTCGATTCGCCAGTTGCTGCGGTTCCTGCCGCAGAACAATCGCGAGGACCCGCCGACCCGCGAGACCGCGGACCCGTCGGACCGCGCGGATGAAGAGCTGCTTCGTATCGTGCCTGACGAGACCGCGAAACCATACGATATGCGCGACATCATCACGCGCGTTGTGGATGACGGTGAGTTCTTCGAAGTGCACCGCGATTTCGCCGCGAACATTCTGGTCGGCTTCGCGCACCTCGGAGGCCGCTCGGTCGGCATAGTCGCCAATCAGCCCGCGGTCCTTGCCGGCGTACTGGATATCAACAGTGCTGTGAAGGCGGCGCGGTTCGTTCGCTTCTGCGATGCATTCAACGTCCCGCTCGTCGTTTTCGAGGACGTGCCCGGGTTCCTGCCCGGTGTTGCGCAGGAACACGGCGGCATCATCCGTCATGGCGCCAAGCTGCTGTATGCGTTCTGCGAAGCGACAGTGCCTCGCCTTACGGTGATCACACGTAAGGCGTATGGCGGCGCGTATGACGTCATGAACTCAAAGCACATCCGCGGTGACATCAATCTCGCCTGGCCGACCGCCGAGATCGCGGTGATGGGGCCGAAGGGCGCAGTCGAGGTGCTGTTCCGCAAGGAGATCGCAGAATCGGCGGATCCCGCGCAGGCAGCGGCCGACCGTGAACAGGAGTATCGCGAGCAGTTCGCGCATCCGTACATCGCGGCCGCGCGCGGCTACATCGATGACGTGATTGATCCGCGTGAGACGCGTGCGCGCCTCATCAGCGGACTCGACATGCTGCGTAACAAGCGTGACGAGAATCCGCCGCGCAAGCACGGGAATCTTCCGCTGTGATGATGACAGAACCGCGTGCCATCACGAAGGTTCTGGTCGCGAACCGCGGCGAGATCGCCGTGCGCATCATGCGTGCGTGTCGCGAGCTCGGCATTCGAACGGTTGCCGTGTATTCGGAAGCCGACCGGCTCGCGGCCCATGTGCTCGAGGCGGACGAAGCATACCTCATCGGGCCGGCGCCGTCGGCATCGAGCTACCTGGTCGCAGAGCGCCTGATCGAGACCGCGCTACGGACCGGTTGCGATGCCGTACATCCAGGCTACGGGTTTCTCGCGGAACGTGCATTCTTCGCTGCGGCCGTCAGTGATGCAGGCCTGATCTTCATCGGCCCGTCGGCGTCCGCGATTACGGCGATGGGCGACAAGACGGAGGCTCGCCGCCGCATGATTGCCGCGGGTGTCCCAGTGGTACCAGGCAATGCGGATGCGCTCGTGGACGCAGCGGCGGCGGAAGCGGTGGCTGCGCAGTTCGGGTATCCGGTGCTGCTCAAGGCGGCGGCCGGTGGTGGCGGCAAGGGCATGCGGGTCGTGCATCAGCAGTCGGATATCGCGCGCGCATTCGAGGCGGCGACGCATGAGGCCACCGCATCATTCGGCGATGGCAGTGTCTACCTCGAGAAGTATCTTGACCGGCCACGCCATATCGAGATCCAGGTGCTCGCCGATGCCCACGCCAACACGTTGTACCTGGGCGAGCGCGATTGCTCGGTACAGCGGCGTCATCAGAAGATGATCGAAGAAGCGCCATCGCCTGCAATCTCGCCGGATGTGCGTGCGCGCATGGGTGAGGCCGCCACAGCAGCCGCACGCGCGGTAGGTTATGTGAATGCAGGCACGATCGAGTTCCTTTTCCAGGACGACGAATTCTTCTTCCTCGAAATGAACACCCGCATCCAGGTCGAGCATCCCGTGACGGAGCTGATCACGGGGCTGGACCTGGTCCAATGGCAGATCAGGATCGCGGCCGGCGAGCCACTTCCATACTCGCAGGCAGACATCCAGCTTCGCGGCCACGCGTTGGAATGCCGCATTACGAGTGAGGACCCGGCGAACGGGTTTCTCCCGTCGACCGGTCGCATCACGCATCTGGAAGTGCCCGCCGGGCCCGGCGTGCGCTGGGATGGCGGTGTGCTCGAGGGCGGCGAGATCTCGCTCTACTATGATCCGCTCATTGGCAAGCTCATCGTGCACGCACCCGACCGCGCGTCGGCAATTGCAAGGATGCAGCGTGCGCTCGAAGAGCTTCGCGTCATCGGTGTCGAGACCAGTGTGCCGTTCCATACTGCAGTCCTCGCCGAGACAGACTTCCGCAGTGGCGAGTTCGATATCCACTACCTCGAGAAGCATCCGGCCGTCTTGGCACCCGAGACTCCAGACGCACTCTTGCGCGCTGCGGCGCTCGCTGCGGCGCTGCTGGAGGATCAGCGGCGGCAGCGCGGGTCGGTGCAGCGGGGAAGTGCGACGGTGCCCGGGACCGCATCGCCTGGTGCATGGCGTTCAATGGGCTGGCGTCATTGAGCGAGATGGAACTCGTTCTCGACCCGACCGCGATCACGCGTCTGATCCGAATCGGCGGTGTCAAACTCGCACGCCAGATGGTCGGGTTGTTTCTGGAGCACGGCCCCGACCGCGTGGCTGCAGCGGAGGCCGGAGCTGTCGTCGGTGACTGCCGCATGGTGGAGGCCGCGACACATTCACTGAAATCCTCTGCGGGCAATGTAGGTGCAGCGCGATTGCAGCAGGCATCCGCCGCGCTCGAGCTCGCGGCGCAGGAAGGCCGCACTGCGGACCTTGCGGGTGCCAGCGCCGCATTGCGAACCGAGTACGACGCCGCTGAAGCGAGCCTCACCACAAGACTCTCGGAGCTTGTTCCATGACGCGCATTGCATTGGTCGAGGACAATCCGGATAACCGCCTGTTGGTTCATGCGATTCTCGAGGATCTCTTTGAGATCGACGAGTACGCTGGCGGTGCCGAAGCCCTGGTGGGAATCCGCACACATCCGCCGGCGCTCGTACTGCTCGACATCTCGCTCCCCGTAATGGACGGCACCGAAGTGCTGCGCCATCTGCGCGCCGATGCCGATATCGCCAGCCTGCCGGTCATCGCATTGACCGCGCACGCAATGGCCGGGGACCGCGAACGGTACCTCGATATGGGGTTCGACGCGTATGTGACGAAGCCGATCGTTGACGAGACGATCCTCATCGGCGAGATCAACCGCCTGCTTGACGGCAACAGGGAAACCGTGTGACAGATCTGAAGCCGCTCTATCGGCAGGCTGTCGTCGTGCGCATTGCGGAGATCCATGCAGCGCTCGACGCTGGTGAACCAGTGTCCGCTGCACGGGAGCAGGCGCTGCGCAGCATTGCGCATTCGTTGCGCGGTTCCGGCGGCACCTACGGGTTTCCCGAAGTCTCGACAGCAGCAGGCGCAGTCGAGGATGCACCATCGCACGATGTCGCCGCGAACGCGAGAGAGTTGCTGCTCGTACTCGATCGTATTGTGAGCGGGGGGCCGAAACCAGTGAATGTCCTGATCGTTGACGACGACCCCGAGATTCTGCTGCTGCTGACAACGGTTCTCTCCGGCGACGGCCGTCAACTCCACACCGCGAACAGTGGCGCATCGGCGATGTTGCAGTTCGATCGCGGCGGATTCGCCCTGGTCGTGCTCGACCTGATGCTGCCCGATGCGGATGGCTTCGACCTGCTCGAGCGCATCCGGCATGACAGTCGCTATGACAACACGCCGGTTCTCGTGCTATCCGCGAAGACCACGGCTGCGACGAAGGAGAAATGTGAGAAACTGGGAGCGACGGCGTTCTTCGAGAAGCCATTCGATCCGGATGCAGTTGCTGCAGCAGTCGTGGCGCAGCTCGTAAGAGCCGCCGACATCGGGGACGGCATCGGGGACGACATCGACGCATGACATCGAGAGATGAACGTGTGACAGTCACAAGCATCGCGGCTGGCGGTGCGGGTGTCGCTCGTGCGAGGGACGGCCGCGTGATCTTCGTACAGCGCTCCGCGCCAGGCGATGAAGCGATTGTCCGAATCGCCCCGTCGCGCAAGCGCTGGTCGACAGCGCAACTGATCGAGGTGGTCTCTCCCGGACCCGGACGCCGGCCACCCCCGTGCCCGCATTACGCGCGCTGCGGTGGGTGCACCATCGAACACATGGAGTACGACGCGCAGCTCCAGGTGAAGAGCGACATCGTGCGCGAAGCCATGCGCCGCATCGGAGGGGTCGAGATCGAGAGCCCGATCGTCATAGCGTCACCCGCGGAGTTCAGATATCGCAACCGCGTTTCCTTCACATTGCGACGCATGCCCGGCCGCCAACTTGTCGCCGGCTTCCATGAGCTTGGCCGTGCGGACCGCGTAGTGGACATCACCGAGACGTGCCTTTTGCCGGAGCCCGCGCTCGCACAGGTATGGGGCGAGGTCCGCGCATCCTGGGGCAATGATGCATCACGGCTTCCGTCCGGCACGGAACTGCGCCTGACGTTGCGGACGACGCACGACGGCCGTGCCAGTTTGCTCATTGAAGGCGGCTATGGTGGTGGTCAGCCGGACGTGCTCCTTCATCTCGTTCCCGCACTCGCCTCCATCTGGCACCGCGCCCGCGCAGGCGAGCCCGCGGTGCTGATCGCCGGCACTGCGTTTCTCGAGGAGCAGTGGGGGGACGCTCGTATTCAGGTTGGCGGCGCGCTCTTCCTCCAGGTGAATCGCGGAACTGCCGTTCTGCTGGATGACTGTGTAGCCGCGCTGACGAACGCGATGCCCGGTCAGACCATCGTCGACGCGTACTGTGGTGTCGGCCTGCACGCGCGTCGCTTCGCGGCTGCAGGCGCACGGGTGACCGGCATAGAACTCGATCCACATGCTGCGGCCGAAGCGGCACGCGCGGGTATCAATGTCATTGAAGCGACAGTCGAGGCTGCCTTGCCTGATGCATTGCCAGCCGACCTCGTCATCCTCAATCCGCCGCGGGGTGGGATCGAGCTACCGGTTGTGCAGGCACTCCTTGCGGCGCCGCCGTCCAGGATCATCTATGTGAGCTGCGACCCGGCGACCCTCGCGCGCGATATCGCCCGCCTGCGCGACGCCTATTCGGTCGGTGCCGTTCGGTGCTTCGACCTGTTCCCTCAGACCACACATGTGGAGACGGTCGTCGAGCTGACATGCTCTATCATGTAACCATCGCCGGACGCACCGTTGCGGTCGACCTTGCGGAGGATCGCATCACGATCGACGGCACGGCTGTCGGCAGCGCAGAACTGCTCCCTCTGTCGAGCACAGGCGTGCATCATCTGATTGCGGACGGACATTCGCACGCCATGCTCGCGCACGCATCGGCGCCCGGCACCTGGGATCTGCATATAGCCGGTCGTCGTTTGACGGCCGAAGTGGTCGACGAACGGACCCGTGCGATCCGCGCGATGACGCGCGCCTCGACAGGACCCGTCGGCCCGCGTCCCGTCAAGGCACCGATGCCGGGCCTTGTAGTTCGTATCGATGTCGTCGCTGGCGACGCGGTACGCGCAGGGCAGGGCGTGCTGATCATGGAAGCGATGAAGATGGAGAACGAACTCAAGGCCGATGTGAGCGGCGTTGTCGCTCGCGTCCTCGCGCAGCCGGGGCAGGCCGTCGAGAAGGGCGCCGTCCTCATCGAGTTCGAAACACCAAAGCCGGATCCAGTGGATCCGGATGCAGCGGGGCAGCAGGATGGATGACCTGAGGCGTTGGCGCGAGGGGACCTACGCGAACGCGATAGCAAGGCAGCCGGAGCGCGCGTCGCTCACACTATCCGACGGGACGGCGGTCGAACCCGCGTACGCTCCCGCGGATGTTGATGCGCAGTACCGCGAACAATTGGGGCTGCCGGGCGAGTATCCGTTCACGCGCGGAATCTATCCGAGCATGTATCGCGGCCGCCTCTGGACGATGCGGCAGTATGCCGGGTTTGGTACTGCCGAAGAGACGAACGTCCGCTATCGCTACCTCTTGGATCACGGCCAGACCGGGTTGAGTGTCGCGTTCGATCTTCCGACGCAGATGGGCTACGACGCCGACCATCCAATGGCACTCGGAGAAGTCGGGCGAGTCGGCGTCGCGATTACCACGCTCGACGACATGAGGGCGCTATTTGACGGGATCCCGCTCGAGCGCGTCTCCGTCTCCATGACCATCAATGCCACCGCGTCCATTCTGCTGGCGTTCTATATCGCGCTCGCTGACGAGCGGGGAATTCCGCGGGACAAGCTGGCCGGAACCATTCAGAACGACATTCTGAAAGAGTACATCGCGCGCGGAACATACATCTATCCGGTCGAGCCGAGTCTGCGGCTGATCACAGACACATTCTCATTCTGCGCCGCTGAGGCGCCCCGGTGGAATCCCATCTCGATCAGCGGGTATCACATTCGCGAAGCCGGTTCGACCGCAGCGCAGGAGATCGCATTCACATTCGCCGATGCGATCGAGTATGTGCGACGCGCCCTCGCGAGCGGTATCCCGTTGGAGACCTTCGCGCCTCGCCTGTCTTTCTTCTTTGCCAGCCACAACGACCTGTTCGAAGAGGTCGCGAAGTTTCGCGCGGCGAGGCGTCTGTGGGCGAAGATCATGCGCGACCAGTTCGGTGGATCGGATGACGCGTGCCGTCTGCGGTTCCATACGCAGACGGGCGGCGTCACACTCACAGCGCAGCAGCCGCTCAACAATGTTGTGCGTGTCACTGTGCAGGCACTCGCCGCTGTGCTCGGTGGGACGCAATCGTTGCACACGAACGGGTTCGACGAAGCGCTTGCGCTGCCGACCGAAGAGTCCGCGCGTCTAGCGCTCCGTACACAACAGGTGCTCGCGGCGGAATCAGGTGTCACAAGTACAGCCGATCCGCTCGCGGGCAGCTACTACGTCGAATCGTTGACGGACGCACTGGAGCAGAAGGCAGTGGAATATCTCGCACGTGTCGAAGCACTCGGCGGCGCTGCAAAGGCCGTACAGTTTTTCCAGGCGGAGATCGAGAAGGTCGCGTACGAACACCAGCTCGCCGTGGAGCGCGGTGAACGTCAGGTCGTCGGCGTGAACGTCCATACGGCGGAGGAGAATGCGCTTCCCCCGGCGCAGACTGCGTTCGGCGAGCTCGAGAGCGCGCAGCGGGCCAGGGTCCTCGCGTTCAAGGGCGGGCGGGATCGGCCCCGGCTCGATAAGGCAATGGCGGCAGTGCGTGCAGGCGCTGCATCCGAACAGAACCTCAAGCCGATCATCATAGATGCGGTCAAATCAGGTGGTACGCTCGGGGAAATCAGTGACGTGCTGAGGGATGTCTGGGGGACCTAACGCGCGGTGGCGAGTTCTTCCGGAATCGTTTAAAATCATCAGTTGGGCTCGCTTTTCCAGGATCCATAATGCCTA